>NZ_JBQEOE010000008.1:68156-104544 GCF_052045105.1 Lysobacter sp. 22409
CGCCGCCGGGCAGGCGAAGGACTTGCGCTTGCCGGTGGCGATGCCGCGCATGCGGTCGCTGACGTTGTGGGCGTCGCCGTTGAGGCGCCAGTCGTAGATCACGCTGAAGGCGAGCACGCGCGCGACGTATTCGCGGGTCTCTTTGTAGCTGATGGTCTCGATCCAGAACTCGGGCTCCATGCCCGGGCGCTGCGACTGCCAGCGCGCCAGCGGCGCCGGGCCGGCGTTGTAGCCGGCCATCGCGAAGTAGGGTTGGCCGCCGTACTTGTCGAGCAACTGACGCAGGTAGGCGGTGCCGAGGATGATGTTGGTGTCGGAGTCGTACAGGCTGGCGGCGCCGCCCCAGGGCAGGCCCAGGCTCTTGGCGACCGCAGCGCCGGTGCCGGGCAGCACCTGCATCAGGCCCATCGCGTTGGCGCCCGAGCGCGCGGTCGGGTTGAAGATGCTCTCGGCGCGGATTTCGGCGGCGACCCAGGCCGGGTCGATGCCGTTCTTGGCCGACTCGCGGCGGATCGTGTCGCCGTGGTGCAGCGGGAAGCGCAGGTAGTACAGGCGCTGCTCCTGCGGGGTCTTGTTGAGCGAGAACACCGCGCGGTCGAACCAGTTGTAGCTCTGCGCCACTTCGATGGCGATGCGGCGCTGGGTGTCGTCGAAGCGGCTCAGCGCATCGTCCCATTCGCGCACCGCCCAACCGGTGCGTTCGATCTGGAACAAACCCATCGCCCGCAACAGGGCCGGGTCGCGCGCGATCGCGGCCTTGGCCGCGGCGCTGTCGGTCGGTTGCACCGGGCACAGCGCATACGGCGCGCCGAGCCGGTCGGCGGCCATGAAGCCGTGGAAATCGGTCTTCTTCGCCGCTTCCCGGTAGATGCGGTCGGCGCCGGCCTTGTCGCCGGCGCGTTCGCTGAGGCGGGCCTCGAAATACTGCCAGCGCGAATCGCCGCGTTGCTTGGCGCCCATCTTCTTGATCGCGGCGAGTGCGCCGGCCCAGTCCGAACGGGCCATCGCTTCGCGCGCGCGCCACTCGTGCAGGCGTTCGTCGTAGGCGACCTCGGGCACGGCGTTGAGGCGGCGCGCCGATTCGGCTTCATAGGACGCCACCGACCACAGCGCGGTCTGGTACAGCACGCGGCCGCGGTCGGCGTCGCTGAAGCCGAGCGCGTTGGCGTACTTGGGCAATTGCTGCTCGGCGCTGGCCGGCTGAGCCTTGGCGAGCTTGGCCAGGCCGTAGGAAGCGATCTTGCGGCTGCGTTCGGTCTTCGGCCACGACAGTGCGCGTTCGTTGACGCTGTCGAGGAAGGCGGCGTAGTCGTTCGCTTGTGCGAGTTGATCCGCCGGCAATCCGCGCGCGGCCGAACGCATCACCGCCGGCTGCCATTCGGCGGCCGCGGCCTCGATGCGCTCCCAGCGCAACTCCGGCGACAGCGCGCCCTGGGCCGCGAGCACCGCGAACGGGCCGTCGCAACTGTCGGGCAGGGATTTGCCGCTGCTGCGCCAGATCGCCTGCGCTTCGCGCGTCCAGCTCTCGTCGGTGCGGCCCAGGGCCTGGCGCGCGTTCAATTCGGCGCAGCGCAGGCTGACGCTGCGTTCCTTGCCGGTGGCGCTCTTCGGCGTCCACGCGGCGAGGAAACTCGGCCAGTCTTCGCGACGCGCGGTCGCCGCCAGCCAGATTTCGCGGAAGGCTTCGCCGGAGGCTTCCTTGCCGCGACGGGCGAGGAAATCCTGGGCCTGGCCGTTGTTGACCGTGTCGATGCCGCGGCGCAGGTTGGCGTATTCGATCCAAGCGTACAGCGGGTGCCGCGCGAGATCGGCGTATTGGCCGCTGTCGAACTGGCCGCGTTCGGCCGCTTCGATCGCCGCGCGCAGGCGCGGCAGCAGCGGGTCGACCGCGGGCGCCGGCAAGGCGTTCACGACCGGCGCCGGCTTGACCGCGGCCTGGGTCGGCGCCGACGCCGTGGTCTGGGCGCAAGCGGTGGTGGCGAGGGCCGCGGCGAGCGCAGCGATGACGAGAGTGTAGGGGCGTGGCAGCATCGTCGGACTATAGCCCAGCACGCATGAATGCCTTATGTGAACATTCGCTGTCGATGCGCTGCTTGCGAAGCGCGTCGCAGCTTTCCCGGCGCTCGCTCGAAGACTGGCCTGCGCATTCGCGCCGTTACTGCCGCGCCGTTGTTGCTTCAGGATCGTGGAGGCGATGCGAAGGTTCGGTGCGATCGGGCTCGTGCGGTGGATCGTTGTCACACGTTGGTCTCGCGGCCGTGCCTGCGAACGGGCGCATCGTGGCAGGCGTTCGCGGCGCGGCACTGCGACCATGTAGGCTCGACCCTGATCTTGCGGAGCATTCGACGGTGACAGCCTGGTTGGTCTTTCTCGCATTGGGCGCCGTGGCCGGCGTGCTCGCCGGCTTGCTCGGCATCGGCGGC
Source organism: Lysobacter sp. 22409 (assembly GCF_052045105.1). Taxonomy (NCBI): domain Bacteria; kingdom Pseudomonadati; phylum Pseudomonadota; class Gammaproteobacteria; order Lysobacterales; family Lysobacteraceae; genus Lysobacter; species Lysobacter sp. 22409. The sequence continues at coordinate 70,580 of NZ_JBQEOE010000008.1, forward strand.
GGCCTGGTGCTGGTCGCCGCACTCGCCTGGCTGGCGCCGCTGATGGGCATTCCGCAGGAAGCGGCCATGCACACCGCGCTGGCCAGTTCGCTGGCCAGCATCGTGTTGACCGCGACCGCCTCGGCCCGCGCGCATGCCAAGCGCGGCAGCGTGATGTGGCCGACCGTGCGCTGGATGGTGCCGGGGCTGCTGCTTGGCGGTTGGCTCGGCAGTTTCGTCGCCGTGCGCGTCGACGGCGATTGGCTGCGTTTGATCGTCGCCGGCTACTGCCTGATCGCCGCCGCGCAGTTGCTGTTCGGCAAGAACGGGGCGCCGCTCGCCGACGGCGCGCCGCCGCCGCAGGGCCTGCCGCTGTCGGCCGCGGGCGTCGGCATCGGCGCGGTGTCGGCGGTGGTCGGCATCGGCGGCGGCAGCATGACCGTGCCCTTGCTGGTCTGGCGCGGCGTCGCCCCGGTGCGCGCGGTCGGCACCTCCTCGGCCTGCGGCGTGGCGATCGGCCTGGCCAGTGCGGTCGGCTACGCCCTCAACGCGCCGGCCGGGGCCTTGCCCGAGCACGCCATCGGCTACGTCTACCTGCCGGCGGCGATCGGCGTCGCCATCGCCTCGGTGTTCGCCGCACCCTACGGCACCCGGCTCGCTCACAAGCTGCACGGCGACACCCTCAAGCGGGTGTTCGCAGCCTTCCTGATCCTGGTCGCGGTCAGCCTGTTGCTCGGCGGCTGAAGCGCGACCGCGGTCGCGTTTGCGCGCCTGGCCGGCCCGAGCTGCGGCCGTCGCCGGGTATTAACTGAACAGGCGTCGGTCGTTCGCCCATAGGCGACGTACGTCTCAGCCCGCAGCCGATCCCGATCAGAAATGGGACCGAGTTGGCAAGTAGTCCCTATTTGCGCCTTGTGGCGGATTCACGAATTGTTTACAACCTCCCGGTGCCGTCCGACATGGATGGACGGCGTGCCAATAGCCATCAGAGCTACAGCCACATTCTTGAGGGAGAGAGAGTCGATGAAAGTGTCGCGTCGTCATGCCTTGGCGAAAGCCATTCAGTTGTCCCTGCTGGTCGCCCTGCCGGGGCTCGCAGCCGCCCAGGAAGCAGCGCCTGCCCGAGACGCCACCACGCTGGACACCGTCCAGGTCACCGGCACTCGCATCAAGAAGGCCGAGATCGAAAGCCAGGTCCCGGTCCAGACCCTTACCCGCGACGACATCGAACGCACCGGTCTGACCTCGATCGGCGACGTGGTGCAGGAGCTCACCGGCGCCGGTTCGGCGCTCAACACCAAGTTCAACTCCTCCGGCAACTTCGGCTTCTCGCCCAACGGCGACGGCGTCGGCGCCGGTTCGGCCCAGGTCGACCTGCGTCACCTCGGGCCCAAGCGCGTCCTCGTCCTCGTCGACGGCATGCGCTGGGTCAACGAATCCTCGGCTTCCGGCGTGGGCGCGGCGACCGACCTCAACACCATCCCGCTGGCCATCGTCGAGCGCATCGAAGTGCTCGAGGACGGCGCCTCGTCGCTGTACGGCTCCGACGCGATCGCCGGCGTGGTCAACATCATCACCCGCCGTAATTTCGATGGCGGCCAGATCACCCTCAACTACGGCCAGTACGGCGAAGGCGACGGCGAGCTCAAGGGCTTCGACGCGGCCTGGGGCTACAACACCGACCGCGCCAACCTGTTCCTGGGCTTGAGCTACGTCGATCAGGACCCGGTGTTCTCGCGCGACCGCGAACTCTCGCGCGTGCCGGTGCCGGGCCTGGGCGTGGAAACCGGCAGCTCGGCGACGCCGAACGGCCGCTTCATCATCACCCCGGCGACCGCCAGCACCGCGTGCCCGCTGACCGATACCGACGACGATCCGAGCACGCCGTCGATCCCGTTCTGCAACATCACCACGCCCAACGGCAGCAGCTTCCCGAACGGCGTGCGCTACCCGCAGGACTTCATCCGTTTCACCGGCGCCAACCGCTACAACTTCGCCGAACAGAACATGCTGCTGACGCCGTCCAAGCGCACCGGCGTGTTCGGCCAGTTCCGCTACCACTTCAACGATAACGTGCAGGCCTACGTCAAGGCGCTGTACAACCGTCGCGAGTCGGTCAACCAGGCCGCGCCGGAACCGCTGTTCCTGGGCCTGGACGCCGGCACCGGCAACCCCTGGTCCGAGCACATCACCGTCTCGCGCCTCAACCCATATAACCCGTTCGGCTTCGACCTCACCACCGAAGGCGCCAACCCGAACCTGGTCCTGATCGGCCGTCGTCCGGTCGAGGGCGGCCCGCGCATCTTCGAGCAGGAAGTCGACACCAAGTACATCGCCGCGGGCGTGGAAGGCAGCTTCGACGCCGGCGACCGCACCTTCTTCTGGGACGTCAACTTCGCCAGCAACAAGAACGAAGCCGAACAGACCAACCGCGGCAGCTACAACATCCGCAACATCAACATCGCCGTGGGCGACCCGGCCGTGTGCGCCGCGACCCCGGGCTGCGTGCCGCTGAACCTGTTCGGCGGCCCGGGCACGATCACCCCGGCGATGCTGCAGTGGATCAGCCCGATCGTGCGCGACCGCAGCGAGCAGAAGCTGCAGACCTTCACCGCCAACCTGTCGGGCGACCTGTTCGAAGCCTGGGCCGGCCCGCTGTCGTTCGCCGCCGGTTACGAATACCGCAAGTACGAAGGCTTCTATTCGCCCGATGCGATCACCGTGGCCGGTTTCTACAACGGTACCCAGTCGTTGCCGACCCAGGGCGAGTACGACGTCAACGAAGCCTATGTCGAACTCAACCTGCCGCTGATCAAGGAAGGCAGCTTCGGCAAGAGCCTCGACCTGAGCCTGGCCGGGCGCTATTCGGATTATTCGACCTTCGGCGGCCAGTTCACCCCGAAGTACGGCCTGCGTTGGCAGGTCGCCGATGAATTCCTGCTGCGCACCACCTACGCAGAAGGTTTCCGCGCGCCGTCGATCGGCGAGTTGTTCGGCTCGGCCAGCCGCGCCGACCTGCAGCTCAGCGACCCCTGCCTGATCTCGATCACCGGCTCGCCGGCGACCGGCAACCGCGCCAACTGCGCCGCCCTCGGCGTGCCGGCCGGCGCGACCCAGGCCAACAGCCAGATCTCGGTGCAGACCGGCGGCAACCCGGACCTCGAGCCGGAAACCGCGCGCAGCTTCACCGCCGGCTTCGTCTACAGCCCGGCCTGGGCCGCGGGCGTGCCGTGGTCGGACAAGTTCGACTTCGAAGTGACCTTCTACCGCCACTCGCTGGAAGGCGCGGTGCAGGCGATCGACGCCCAGACCCAGCTCAACCTGTGCGTGCAGACGCTCGACCCGACCTACTGCGGCGGCATCACCCGTTCCAGCGTCGGCGGCATCAACTCCTTCGAGAACAAGCTGACCAACCTGGGTTCGATCAAGACCTCCGGCTGGGACGTGGACTTCTTCTGGACCCTGCCGGAGACCTCGCTCGGCCAGTTCAAGGTCAGCTGGCAGAACACCTTTGTGACCCAGTACGACGCCGTCGGTGCGGCCGGCCAGGTGCAGCCGCGCCGTCCGGGCGTGGAAGTCAACGACAGCGCGATCCCGGAGTGGACCTCGAACGCAAGCCTGTCGTGGAAGCGCAACGCCTGGACCGCGTCGTGGACGATCCGCCACATCTCCGACATGACCGAAATCTGCCAGGCCTCGGCGCTGGACTCGCCGTACTGCGATAACCCGGTCACCGGCGACAACAAGCTCGATGCGATCACCTACCACGACCTGCAGGTGGGTTATCACATCGACTGGCTGAAGGGCCTGCAGATCACCGGTGGCGTCAACAACGTCGCCGACAAGGATCCGCCGGTGTGCCTGTCGTGCTCGCTCAACGGTTACGACGCCTCGACCTACGACATCCCGGGCGGTCGTTTCTTCTACCTGCGCGCCGATCTGCGTTTCTGATCGACGAACAGCGACCGGCGTGAGCCGGTCGCTGGCGGGGCAAGGCTCGAAAGACGAACGGCCGGTGCTTGCACCGGCCGTTTCGTTTTGGGCCCCGATGAGTTGTGTTGCTTCGTGCCCCCGCTCTTCCTGTAGGAGCGGCGTGAGCCGCGACCGCGGGACGCGCAGGAACACCAATGCCGATATCGCTCATCGAAGTGGCGTGCCGTCGCAGGGGTAGGAGCGGCGCAAGCCGCGACCGCGCTGCTTCGGCCTCGCTGCGAATCGCTCAAGCAAGATCAGGATCAAACGCCTAAAGCTTCCGCCACTAAAGCGGCGGGTTACTTTCTTTTGTCATAAGCAACAAAAGAAAGTAACCAAAGAAAAATGCTTTTCTTTGAATCAAGGGCCCGCACGAGCGGTGCATACGCGGGGCTTTTTCATACGGGACATCCCTGTTCCGATGAAAAACGGCCCGCATCCGTGCGGGCCGCCCTTCGGGTCTTCAGTTGCCTTCGCTAGCGCGAAGCTGCGCACAGCAACAGCAACAGCAGAATCTTTACGACAACGACAACGACAACGACAACGACAACGTGAGTTGTCGTTGCGATGCTCTAGGGGTAGGAGCGGCGCGAGCCGCGACCGCGCGGCTGCAGTTTGCGTCGCGGTCCGCACTTGACCATGAATCCATCCGCTTCGTTGCTTCTATTGTCGTATCGAGGCGATCACGTAAGAGCCGCCGTGGCGTGCGATTACGCGGTCGCGGATTGTGACCGAAGGAAATCCAGTAGGACGCCGCTCCTACCCGGGGAGCGTTGCAGCAAACTGAGGTTGCTGTTGCTGTTGCTGTTGCCGTTGCTGTGCGCCGTCTTGCACTAGCGAAGGCAAAGGAAGACCCGGAGGGCGGCGCGCAAGGATGCGCGCCTTTTTTCATCGGGACAGGGATGTCCCGTATGAAAAATCCCTGCGGATGCATCGCTCGTGCTGGCATGTGATTCAAAGAAAAGCAACTTCTTTGGTTACCTTTGACCGAAGGGAATCCAGACGGACTTTTGTTGCTTTAGACAAAAGAAAGTAACCCGCCGCTTTAGTGGCGGAAGCTTTAGGCGTTTGATCTGGATCTGGATCTGGATCTGGATTTTGCTTGAGCGATGCGCCGCGAGACCGAAGCAGCACGGTCGCGGCTCGCGCCGCTCCTACCCTTGCGACGGCACGCCGCTTCGATGGACGGCATCGGCACTACTTCTCGGAGCGTCCCGCGGTCGCGGCTCGCGCCGCTCCTACAGAAGAGCGGCATCGCGGCCTTCGCGCAATAGCGACGCTATTCGGAGCGCAGCGCGCTGTGGGGGACGTCGAGCTCCAGCGACAGCGCCAGATGATCGGACAGGGCGGCGGGCACGGCGCGGGCGCCGGCGAAGCCGAGGCCGTCGCCGAGCAGGATGTGGTCGATCGCGCGCTGCGGGCGCCAGCTCGGGAAGGTCGGCAGGGCGCTCGATGGCGGTTGCAGGCGGGTGTTGCGGAACAGGGCCTGCATCTCGGGTCGGTCGGCCGAGCAGTTGAAGTCGCCCATCAGCACGGCGTGCGGGTGGTCGTGCAGCAGTTCGGCGATGAAGGCCAGCTGCGAGGCGCGCGAGGTCGCGCCAAGCGAGAGATGCGCCACGGCCACGGTCAGGCCGTCGTCGTCGTCCCCGTAGTGGGCGATCAGTACGCCACGGCCGGAGATGCGCCCGGGCAAGGGATGGTCGACGACCTCGCGCGGTTCCAGCTTGCTCAACAGGCCGTTCGCACTGGAGGCGACGCTGCCGACGCGGCGGTTGGGCTGGTGGCTCCAGTACTCGAAGCCGGCGCGTTGGGCGAGGTAGTGGGTCTGGTTGGTGAAGCCCGAGCGCAGACTGCCCGGGTCGCTTTCGTTGAGCCCGACGATGTCGTGTTCGCCGGCCAACTGGGCGATGGTGTCGAGGCTGCCGCGCTTGTTGCCGGCGGGCAGCACGTGCGACCAGCTGCGCGTCGCGTAATCGCTGTAGCGACGCGTGCTGGAGCCGGCCTGGATGTTCGCGCTGAGCAGGCGCAGCCGGCGTGTATTCATGCGGGGGAGCGTCGGGCGCGCAGCCCGATCAGCCCTTGCTCGCCGGAGCCGGGGCGGCGGCTGCCGGTGCCGGCGTTGCGGCCGGTGCGGTCGAGCCAGCCGGTGCTTCGGCCGGGGCGGCAGCGGGTGCCGCGCCCTGGGTGGCGGCGCGCTCGCGTGCGACCAGGTGGTCGGTGATGCGCAGCATGTCCTCGAAGCTCTTGCCTTTGACCAGGTACTTGCCGTTGACCACCAGCGAGGGGCTGGAGCTGACGCCCGAGCGCTGCATGAACTGTTCGGCGCGCTTGAGCTTGGCGTTGATCGCGAAGCTGTTCATGGTGCCGATGAAGTCCTGCGGCTTGGCGCCGAACTTGGCGTAGAACTGGCCGAACTGTTCGTCGGTGACGCTCTGGTAGGAGAGCGACTGGTCGATGTGGACGGCGCGGAACATCGCCTCGTGCGACTTCTCGAGCAGGCCGAGGGTCTGCGCGGTGTAGAAGGCCTTCGCGAACGGAACCGGGTTGGCGCCGAACGGGCCGGCGATCGGGGTGAACTTGACGTCGGCGGTCTGCTTGGCGCGCCAGTCGAGCACCTGCGGTTCGAACTGCGCGCAGTGCGGGCAGGTGTAGCTGAAGATCTCGGCGACTTCGATCTTGCCGGCAACCGGCTCGTAGGGCTGGCCGGCCGGGATTTCGTCGTAGTCGGCGCCGACCACCGGGGCCGGGCCGGCCGGCGGCGTGGCCACGGCGGCGGGCTGGATCGCCGGCGCTTCCGGCGCTGCGGGGGCGGCCGGTGCGCCGTCGGCCGGGGCTGCGGTCGCAGCGTCGGTGGTCGCCGGGGCGGCGCTGTCGGCCGGGGCCGCGGTTTCGGTCTTGGTGCAGGCGGCGAGCGCGAACAGGGCGCTCAGCACGAGCGGATAGCGGGACAACGAAGCCATACGCGAATTCATCAGGGAAATCTCCGCAATACGTTCAAAGGAAGTGTGGGCATCGGCGCCGGGCTGAAGCGCTCGTCGCGATGCCGACAGGAGCGGCGTTCAGGATAACGGCCGCGGCAGGGAAGGGGGAGTGCAGGGTTCGGCCGGGATGCGGAAGGGGCGAGTCGCCGTGGCGAGTCGCGACCCCAGCACCCCCGCCGTATTAGCGATCAGCGCTTGCCCGCGCGTTCGCGCGCGACCAGGTGATCGGCGACGCGCAGCATGTCGTCGAAGCCTTTCTGGGTGGTCACGCGGTACTTGCCGGCGACCACCAGCGACGGCGTGCCGTCGACGCCGGCGGCCATGATGAAGGCCTTGGCGCGCTCCATCGCCTTGGCGGTCGCCGGGCCGGCCATGGCCGTCGCGAAGGCCTGACGGTTGGCGCCGTGCTGGGCGTAGAAACCGGCGATTTCGTCGGTCGAGGCGTTCTGGATCGGCAGGCGGTGCTGCTCGTGCAAGGCGCTGAACATGGCCTCGTGGGTCTTGCCGAGCAGCTTCATCGATTGCGCGGTGTAGAAGGCCTGCGCATACGGGTTCCAGTAGCCGCCGAACGGCGCGGCCAACGGCACGAAGTTGACGTCGGCCGGCTGCTTGGCGCGCCAGGCGGCGACCTGCGGCTCGAAATGCGCGCAGTGCGGGCAGGTGTAGCCGAACACTTCGACGACTTCGACCTTGCCCTTGACCGCGGCGAAGGGCTTGCCGCCTTCGATCTCGACGTAATCGACGCCGGCTTCCGGCGCCGGGCCCGCGGGTGCGGCCGCCTTGGGCGCGGCGAACGCGGCGAACGGAAGCACTGCGAGCAGGAACAGGGAGGCCAGGCGTGGATTCATCGGAAAGTCTCGTCGGTGGCGGAATGAACGGGCGTAAAGCTTGCGCCCTCCGGCGACGGCCGGCCGGGCATAAAAAACGCCGGCACCAAGGATAGCGGCCGGCGTCTTCAACAGGAGTATCGGTACGACCCCGGTGTGCGCCAGAAGTTCCACTACCGCGACAAGCGGTGACTGCGGTCACCTTATGCGCGGGCCTGCCTGGGCAGGTCGTCCGACCAGGCCGCCTGATCGGGCCCGCTGATCAGGCCCGCTGATCAGGCCGGCTGATCAGGCGCCGCAACGAAAAACGCCGGCCTGTCTCCAGGCCGGCGTTCGTCTGCATCGCGTTGGCGCGAGGCTCAGCCCTGGGTGGGCTGGGCCGGTGCGGCCGCCGGAGCGGCTGGAGCCGCGGCGGGCGTCGCTGCCGGGGCCGGAGCGGCCGGGGCGGGTGCTGCCGGTGCGCTGGCGGCCGGTGCGGCCACTGCGGGAGCCGGCGCATCGGCGGCGGCGACGTCGTCGGCGCGTTCGTGCAGGCCCTGCAGGTAGCTCGACAGCGAACCGATTTCCTCGTCGCTGAGCTGCTTGGCGACCGTCGCCATGATGTTGAACAGGTGCGGGTCCTTCTGCGTGGTCGTGCCGGCGCGGTATTCCTCCAGGCGACGCTGCGAGTAGGCGGCCTGCTGGCCGGCGATGTGCGGGTAGGCCGGGCCGGGGTTGCCGGCGCCGCTGGGGCCGTGGCAAGCCATGCAGGCCGGGATGCCGCGAGCCTTGTCGCCGTTGCGGAACAGTTGCTCGCCGACTTCGAAGAACTTCTTGCCCTTGTTGACGCCCGAGGCGATCAGGGTGTCGTCGGCGACGCCGGCGCCGGATTTCTGGGTGGCGAAGTAGGCGCCCAGGTCGCGGGCGTCCTGGTCGCTGAGGGCGTCGGCGAAGGGCTTCATCGCCGCGGCCATGCCGGTATTGCGCTCGCCGCTCTTGAACAGGGCGATCTGGTGGGCGATGTAGCGCTCGCTCTGGCCGGCCAGGCGCGGGTACTGCGGATCGGTCGGGTTGCCGTCGAGGCCGTGGCAGGCCGCGCAGGTGCCGGCCTTGGTCGCGCCGGCCTTGACGTCGCCCCAGGAGGCCTTCGCCGCGGCGTTCAGCGGCGCGGTCTGGACCGGCTCCTTGTCGGGAATCGGCGTGACCGTGGCTTGGGCGTACGCAACGGCGGCGGCCGCGAGAGCGGCGAGGCCGACGAGGCCTAGAACGCGGGCTTGGCTCATGTAGCTGGGCTCCGAACTACTGGCTTGCTGGGTGGCAGGCTGAAAGGGGCGTACTGGGGACCGGACTGTGCGCAAGCTGCCGCCACCGGAACCTCGGAATTATCTTCGCCGGCCCCGACCGGGTCAACGCGGATTCAGTCTGCGGCACGCCGGAGGGTGGGGCGTGCGATCCTAATGGCATGAACAATCCCCTCGCCCGTGCCCGTTACCTGCTGTCGGCGCACAACGTAAAGCAGCTCCCGCCCGACGGCGGCTTCGAGGTCGCCTTCGCCGGCCGCTCCAATGCCGGCAAGTCCAGCGCCCTCAACGCCATGTGCCAGCAGAACGCCCTGGCGCGGGTGTCCAAGACCCCGGGCCGGACCCAGCAGCTGGTGTTTTTCGACGTCAGCCCCCTGTACCGCGGCCCCGAGCCCGCCCCGGAGCCCGACCGCTTCCTGGTCGACCTGCCCGGCTACGGCTACGCCAAGGTCCCGCAGAACCTGCAGACCCACTGGCAGGCCTTCCTGGACCGCTACTTCGGCACCCGCGAGGCCCTGCGCGGGCTGGTCGTGGTGATGGACATCCGTCATCCGCTCAAGGACTACGACCGGCAGATGCTCGGTTACGCGGTCGAACGCGGCCTGCCGGCGCATGCGTTGCTGACCAAGGCCGACAAGTTCGGTCGCGGCCAGCAACAGCAGCAGCTGATGATGGTGCGCAAGGAACTGAGCTCGGCCTTCGGCGACACGGTCAGCGTGCAGACCTTCTCCGGCGAGTCCAAGCAAGGCGTCGAAGAGGCCTGCGCGGTGGTCTCGCGCTGGCTCGAACTGGTCCCGCCGCCGGCCGCCTGAGCCGGCCGCGCCGTCGGCCAGCCGATTCTGTTTCAGAAGCCGCTGGCCGCTCCGCCCGCGCCGACTGCGTTACTCCCTGGGTAGAAGGGCTTCCGCGCGACCTGCGCGGAGGGCGATCTTCGGCTCAAGGAACGAGATGGACACGATCACCGACCCCCAGACCATCCTGGCTGCGGGCGCCTATGGCACGGCGCTGCTGTTCTTCGCCTACGGCGCCTATGCGCTGCTCAAGACCCGCAACGCCGAGCAGAACAAGAACGTGCGCTGGTACCTGGGCATCGGCGCGGCGGTGGTGGTGGCGATGATCGGCTTCGACACCCTCAAGAGCTGGCGCAGCGGCGAGCGCGTGGTGCCGAACGTCTACCTGACGTTCTCGCCGCGCTTTTCGGCGATCGACCTGCCCGACCCGGAAATCATCTACCGCGGCCAGGCTTTCCCGCCGAACGCGGCCATCGAGGTCGCCGACAACAACAGCAGCATCAACATCTCGGTCGATTCGATCATCAAGAAGGTCGAGGACTTGCAGCAGAACAACCGCGACCTGCAGAACGCGGTCGGCAGCGCCGCGCTCGCCAATCAAGCGCCGGAGTTGGCCGACGAGATCGCCGCGGCCAAGGCCGGGGGCGAGGACGCCTGCGCCGGTGGCGATGCGACTCTGTGCGGCTGGAAGCAACTGTCGGAAGGCAAGCTCGACAGCGCGCAGGAGACCTTGACCCAGGCGGTCAAGGACACGCCGGCCAGCAATCCCAAGACCCGCGCGACCGCGTTGAGCGGGCTCGGCGAGATCTACGTGGGGCAGGGCCGCATCGCCGAGGCCCAGGTGGTGCTCAGGAAGGCCGCCGCGCTCGGCAACGAGGGGGCGAAGAAGCGCCTGGACACGTTGGCCCTGCCGCCGCCGGAGCGGCGTTTGCAGCCGGTGCCGACGGTGACGCGCGAGCAATTGCGCCGCGAAGTGCGGGCGGCTCAGCCTGGGCGCGGCTGAGGCCCGGGCGATGGCGCGCCGCCGCTATGGCGTCGGCAGCGGCCTGCTCGCGCTGATCTCGCCGCGCGGGTCGTAGTCGCGCGCGGTGTCGCGCACGCCGTCGCCGTCGCTGTCGAACTCGCCGCTGACCGGGCGGTTGTCGACGTAGTCGATGTGTTTGATCAAGTTGCCGCGTTTGTCGAACCATTGTTCGTTCTGCAACACGCCGCGCTTGGCGGCTTGCTGCCAGTCGACCTGGCCGTCGCCGTCGTAGTCGGCGTTGCGGCCGGCGAGTTGGCCGTTCTCGTAGCGGCTGGCGGTCTCGCGCACGCCGTCGAAGTCCTGGTCTTCCTCGATCTCGGTCGCCAGCCCGCGCTCGTCGTAGTGGGTGCGTTGGTCGACCTCGCCGTCGCTGTTGCGGTCGGCATCCACGCGTTGCAGGCGCTCGCCCTCGAAGACCAGGGTCTCGTCGGGCCGGCCGTCGTCGTTGTAGTCGACCGGCTGCTGGCTGGCGTGCGGTTGCATGGCGATGCCGGTGGCGATGGCGCCGCCGAGGGCGCCGGCGATCAGGGCGAACACGATGCCGCCGAGACCGGCGCCGGTGTGGCGCGAGGGCAGGCGTTGGTTCAAGGGGCGATAGAGATTTCCGCCCTCCACGTGCGCCGGCGTGTCGTCGTCGCCGTAGTCGCGATCGACTTCGTCTGCATCGTCCTGGTCGTCGAGCGGTACGGCCGTATCCTGCCACGCCTGGATGATGGTGCGTGCGCGCTCGGCGTCGTCGTCGGCGACTTCGAGCCGGACCGCGCCGCCGACCGGCAACAGGCCGGCGCCGCCTTCGAGGGCGCCGCCGAACACGAACGAGCGGATGCCTTCCTCCGCCAACAAGCCGCGCACGAGCTGCGCGTCCGCCGAATGGGCGGCGTGGTAAACGATCTGCATTCGGCGTTCCCCCCGGTCGCGGACGTCCTGCCGCGAGACCGGAGTATGCCGCCTGACCGAAGTGTGCCGCGAGCTCAGCCGGTGGCGCGCGCGGCGAACACGCCGTAGGGCGGCAGGCGCAGGCGATCGCCGGTCCGCTCGCCCGAGGGCAGGCCGTGGCCGTGGTCGATGTGCCAAGTGCCGGCTTCGGACAGATTCAATTCTGCCTCGCCGCCGCCGAGGTTGAAGGCCATCAGCACCGCATCGGCGCCGCTGCCGCGGACGAAGGCGATCACCGGCTCGTCGCTGGCGAGAAAGCGGATCGCGCCGTCGAGCAGGGCCGGCCGGGTCTTGCGCCACGATAGGAAACGGCGGAAGCGGTTCAAGGACGAATCCGGGTCGTGCTGCTGGCGGGCGACGTCGAGGCCGCGATGGCCCTCGGCGATCGGCAGCCACGGCGTGCCGGTGCTGAAACCGGCCTGCGGCGTGCCGTCCCACGGCATCGGCGTGCGGCAACCGTCGCGGCCCTTGAAGGTCGGCCAGAAGGCGATGCTGAAGGGGTCGCGCAGCGCCTCGAACGGCAGCTCGGCTTCGGGCAGGCCCAGTTCTTCGCCCTGGTAGACGCAGACCGAACCGCGCAGCGAGCACATCAACGCGCTGAGCATCGAGGCGAAGTGCGCCGGCTTGTCGCCGTGGCCCCAACGCGAGACCACGCGCTGCACGTCGTGGTTGGAGATCGCCCAGCAAGGCCAGCCTTCGAGCATGCGTTCTTCGAGCGCCTGCGCGGTGCCGCGGATATGGGCGACGCTGTAGTCCTCGGTCAGCAGCTCGAAGCTGTAGCCCATGTGCAGGCGGCCATCGCGGGTGTATTCGTCCATGGTCGCCAGCGAGTCTTCCGAGGAAATCTCGCCGAGCGACACCGCGCCCGGATAGCGGTCGAGCAGGCTGCGCAGCTCGGCCAGGAAGTCGAGGTTCTCGGGCTGGTTGTTGTTGTAATAGTGGTATTGGAACGCGTAGGGGTTGTCGGGGCTGAAACCGCGCCCGACCCTCAGCTCGCGCGCCTTCGGCGGGTTGTCGCGCAGTTGCGCGTCGTGGAAACAGAAGTTGATAGCGTCCAGGCGCAGGCCGTCGACGCCGCGGTCGAGCCAGAAGCGCACGTTGTCGAGCACCGCCGCGCGCACCGCCGGGTTGTGGAAGTTCAAGTCCGGCTGCGAGGCCAGGAAGTTGTGCAGGTAGTACTGCTGGCGGCGCGGTTCCCAGTGCCAGGCGACGCCGCCGAACAGCGACATCCAGTTGTTCGGCGCGGTGCCGTCGGGGCTGGCGTCGGCCCATACGTACCAGTCGGCGAACTCGTTGTCGCGGCTTTCGCGGCTGCGCTTGAACCACTCGTGCTGGTCGGAGGTGTGGCTGAGGACCTGGTCGATCATCACCCGCAGGCCCAGCGCATGCGCCTTGGCGAGCAGGCGGTCGAAGTCGTCGAGGTTGCCGAACAAGGGGTCGACCGCGCGGTAGTCGGCGATGTCGTAGCCGAAATCGATCATCGGCGACTTGAAGAACGGCGAGACCCAGATCGCATCGACGCCGAGGTCGGCGACGTAGCCGAGCTTGTCGATGATGCCGGGCAGGTCGCCGACGCCGTCGCCGTCGAGGTCGCGGAAGCTTCTGGGGTAAATCTGGTAGATCACCGCGCCGCGCCACCAGGCGTGTTCCTGCGATGCGGCGGGGGTCGGAAGATTGACGGCTGACAAGAGGCGCCCCTGATGGCGTATGCGGTCTTCGTGCTGCACTGCCGCGATGGGCGCCAGCTTAGCGCCGGGCGCGTTCGCGGCTCGCCGGCCTGCATACGTATTCATGCCCAAACGACCGATGAAGTGCGACATGAATGCGACTGCCGGTCATGAATACGTATGCATAAACCGCAGCGGGCGCGATCGCTTGCCTAACATGCGCCTCAGACCGATGGCGTACGTCGCCTAGGCAACCGCAGCACGCCGCAGTGCGCGCGCGGACGGCACACAGCTACTGGAGGGGAGCATGTCGAGAACGAACCGGGCTTCATCGAACCAACAACGCCACCTGTTGACCGTGGCACTGGCCTCGTTCGGCCTGTGCAACTCGTGGACGGTCTGGGCGGCGGATGCGCCCACCGCGCAGGACGCCCCGGCCGCGGCCAGCGCCGAAGCGGCGCCGACGAGCGCGGCGCACGAACTCGACGCGGTCCAGGTCACCGGCAACCGCCGCGTGCAGTCGATCCAGAAATACGCCGGCACGATCCAGTCCTTCAGCGGCGAGGATCTGACCAAGCTCGGCATCAACACCGATTTCCGCAACCTGCAGGCGGTGGTACCGGGCCTGCAGATCACCCGCCAGGAAGGTAAGTACGAGATCTTCCTGCGCGGCATCGGCGCGGCCGACTCGGACTTCTCCTCCGACCCGTCGGTGGCCACCTATTACAACGGGATCTACCTGCCGCGTCCGCGCTCGATCGGGCCGATGTTCTTCGACGTCGACCGCATCGAGGTCAACAAGGGCCCGCAGGGCACGGTGCGCGGCCGCAATGCGACCGGCGGCTCGATCAACGTGATCTCCAAGCGCCCCGAACTGGGCGTGACCAGCGGCGGCCTCAAGGTCGGCGCCGGCAACCACGACTTCACCACCGCCGAGGGCGTGCTGAACCTGCCGATCGGCGACACCTTCGCCCTGCGCGCGGCGCTGTTCGACGAGGAGCGTTCTTCCTACATCAAGAACGGGTATCCCAGCTCGTTGTTCCCGGCCGAAGGCCCGGGCGCGCTCGACAACCAGGCCGCGCGCCTGTCGATGCTGTGGGAGCCGAACGACAAGTTCTCCGCCTACGTCATGCTCGACAAGGTCAGCGAGCGCGGCACCGGCGATCCGGGCCTGTTCGCCGAACGCGGCCTGGCCGCCGGCTACGACATCGACGACCTGTCCGACCCGTTCCGCCAGTACTTCCGCACCCAGGGCAAGACCAGCAACGACATCGAAGGCGTCGCCGGCACCTTCACCTATGCCTTCAACGATGCGGTGTCGGTGGAGTTCAACACCTCCTACCGCAAGTACGAGTTCGACAACCGCAACGCCTCGCGCGAATGGCAGCTCGGCCCGGTCTATCCGGGGTCCGAACGCGAGGCCTATCACAACCCCGAACGCCTGGCCTGGTACGACACCTTCTACCAGTCCGACAAGTCCAGCTCGACCATCAACGAGCTGCGCTTCTTCGGCGACACCGGCAAGCTGATCTGGTCGGCCGGTCTGTTCAATTACGAAGAGAAGTACGACTACACCTCCTGGGACGTCGGCAACGGCTATTTCGGCGACTGCGACTGGTGGCGTCCCGGCACCGTCTGCGGCTGGCAGGACGGCCTGGGCGGCGAGAACCGCGGCGACGACTCCAAGGTCGAGTCGAACGCGGTCTATGGCGATTTCAGTTTCGCCGCGACCGATTCGCTGCGCCTGATCGGCGGCGTGCGCTACACCCGCGACAAGAAAACCGCGCGCGAGTCCAACGTCAAATACCAGTTCGTGATTCCGGAAGCACTGTTCCAGCAGTTCACCGGCCAACCGATCAACACTGCCACCAATCCCTACACCACTGGTCTGGTACTGGGTTCGCCCGGCTTCCAACTGGCGCCTCCCGGCCGCCGCGGCGGCGGCGACCCGAGTATCTGCACCGGTTGGTCGCCGGCCGAGCTGCGTTGCGGCCCGGGCGCGAATTCGCTCGACTATTTCCTCGGCGGCATCCAGAACTTCGGCGCGCAGGACAACTGGTCTCAGTTCCTGACCCGCAACCGCGACCAGATCGACGTGATCGTGCGTTCCGACTTCCCCGGCGGCAAGAGCGTGGACGTCTACGAGGACAGCTACGTCGACTGGCGCGTGGGCTTCGAGTACGACCTCAACCCGCAGGTGATGCTGTACGGCACGGTGTCGACCGGCACGCGTTCGGGCGGCATCAACCGTCCCCTGCTGCTCAACGACGGCAGCGCGCTGGCGCCGACCTTCGAGCCTGAAGAACTGACCTCGTACGAAGCCGGCATCAAGGGCGATTACCTGTGGGGCGAGACCCCGGTGCGCCTCAACGCCTCGGTGTTCTACTACGACTACCAGAACAAGGTGCTGCAGAACCTGATCGACGTGCCGGCGCCGACGCCGACCAACCCGAACGCGACCAGCCGCCAGGTCTTCAACGACAACGCCGCCAACGCCAGCGTGCTCGGTCTCGAGCTCGAAGGCCGGGTCGGCCTGCCGCACGGCTTCAACCTGGGTTACAACTTCACCTACCTCGACGCGACCTTCGACGACTCCAAGGTGCTCGACACGCGTTCCGGCGGCCTGGGCCTGATCGTGCCGCTCGATGGCAACCGCCTGCCGAACACCTCCAAGTACAACGCCAACCTCAGCCTGTCGCAGACCATCGACATCGGCCGCGGCGCGCTGAACTCGTTCGACTGGACGATCAACCTGACCTACCGCTCCGACTACTACCTGACCGCGTTCAACAGCCGCGGCTTCGGGTTGGACGCGGCCGGCAACGTCATCGAGATCCCGCTGGCCGACATGCCGTTCAACAACGGCTCCAACCCGGCCGCGGGCGGCGGCCCGGCCAATGGCATGGCGATGCGCGACGACGTCGGCGGCTTCACCACCGTCAACGTCTCGGCCGGCCTGAACTTCGGCGAAGACAGCCAGTTCCGCATCGACGGTTTCGTCTCGAATCTCACCGACGAGGTGTATTCGGGCAAGGGCTTCGTCAACAACGCGACCAACATCCGCTACCTCAACACCCCGCGGATGTACGGGATCCGGTTCTCGTCGCAGTTCTGAGACCGGAAGCGGAAGCAAAATCCCAAGGGCGAGAGCAAATCCCCCCTAACCCCCCTTTGTCAAAGGGGGGAAGGGAACGTGGTTTCGGGTGGAGCGTTGTCGTTTGCATAGCGCTCCGTTGCCCGAACAGCGCCGCTCCGCTCGTCTTCCCCCTTTGACAAAGGGGGATCGAGGGGGATTTGCTTCTCCCGCCACCGCGTCGCCTCACCGCGCGGCGCTTCATGCCAGTATCGAGCCCATGACCGAACGCACCGAGCGCAGCGCCACGTCCCGCAAGCCGCAGCTGTCGTTCTGGCAGATCTGGAACATGTGCTTCGGCTTTCTCGGCATCCAGTTCGGCTTCGCCCTGCAGAACGCCAACGTCAGCCGGATCTTCCAGAGCCTGGGCGCGCCGATCGACGACATCCCGATGCTGTGGATCGCCGCGCCGCTGACCGGGCTGATCGTGCAACCCATCGTCGGCTATCTGTCCGACCGCACCTGGACCGGCCTCGGCCGCAGACGCCCGTATTTCCTGATCGGTGCGGTGCTCGCCACCCTCGCGCTGTTGGCGATGCCCAACTCGCCGACCCTGTGGATCGCCGCCGGCCTGCTGTGGGTGCTCGACGCCTCCATCAACATTTCGATGGAGCCGTTCCGCGCCTTCGTCGGCGACCAGTTGCCGACCTCGCAACGGCCGAGCGGCTATGCGATGCAGAGCTTCTTCATCGGCGTGGGCTCGGTGGTCGCCAGCGTGTTGCCGTTCGCGCTCGCGCACCTGGGTGTGGGCAATACCGCAGGGCCCGGCGAGGTGCCGGACACGGTGCGTTACGCCTTCTATTTCGGCGGCGCCGTGCTGCTGCTGTCGGTCGGCTGGACCGTGCTGCGCACCCGCGAGTATCCGCCGGACGCTCTGCAGTCCTTCGACGACGCTTTGCCCGAACCGCCGCGGCCGAACCGTGACCGCGTGCGCTGCGCGCTGTTCGGCGCCTCCTGGCTGACGGTCGGCGGTCTGGTCGCCACGACCATCTCGATGTGCGGGCTCGATCGCCAGTTGTACGTACTGGCCGGCCTGATCGGCGCGTTCGGCCTGGCGTTGATGGTGCGCGGCATGATCGGTGCCGGCGGCGGCTTCGCCACGGTCATGGACGATTTGCACTCGATGCCTTCGACCATGGTGCGCCTGGCGGTGGTGCAGTTCTTCTCCTGGTTCGCCCTGTTCGCGATGTGGATCTACACCACGCCGGCGGTGACCCAACTGCATTTCCACAGCAACGACACCACCTCGGCGGCCTACAACGAAGGCGCCAACTGGGTCGGCGTACTGTTCGCCGCCTACAACGGTTTTGCCGCGCTCGCGGCGGTGGTGATCCCGTGGATGGTGCGGCGCTGGGGCCTGCGCTGGAGCCATCTGTGCAACGTCAGCCTCGGTGGGCTGGGCCTGATCTCGATCGCCCTGATCCGCGATCCGCAATGGCTGCTGCTGTCGATGCTCGGGGTCGGCTTCGCCTGGGCCTCGATCCTGTCGCTGCCCTACGCTCTGCTGTCCGACAGCGTGCCGGCGACCAAGATGGGCGTGTACATGGGCATCTTCAATTTCTTCATCGTCATCCCGCAATTGGTCGCGGCCAGCCTGCTCGGTTTTTTGCTGAAGACCTTCTTCCACGGCGAACCGGTCTGGGCCCTGGCGATCGGCGGCGTCAGCCTGTTCGTCTCCGGCCTGTGCGTGCTGTGGGTGCGCGAACCCGGCACCGGAGCGGCGGCATGAGGGTCTTGACGCTCGCTGCGCTCAGTCTCGTCCTCGCCGGTTGTGCGCACGGCGCACGCGACACCGCGCCGGCACGCGAGTACTACGGCACGCTCGAACCGATGGCCAGCGATGCGGTGTACTTCGTCGTCACCGATCGTTTCGTCGACGGCGACCCGTCCAACGACCAGCGCGAACAGGGCGGGCCGGACCCGCGCACGCGCAGCTTCGATCGTCCGGTGCCCGGTATGC
The DNA here is from genome assembly GCF_052045105.1 of Lysobacter sp. 22409. Classification (NCBI taxonomy): domain Bacteria; kingdom Pseudomonadati; phylum Pseudomonadota; class Gammaproteobacteria; order Lysobacterales; family Lysobacteraceae; genus Lysobacter; species Lysobacter sp. 22409. Next base: position 89,130 of record NZ_JBQEOE010000008.1, read on the forward strand.
CGGTCGGCGAGAGCGACAACATCGGTTACCTCGGCGGCGACTTCAAAGGCCTGCTCGACAACGCCGGCTACATCCGCGACATGGGCTTCGGCGCGGTCTGGCTGACTCCGATCGTCGACAACCCGGACCAGGCCTTCACCGGCGGCGACGCGGTGACCTGGGGCGGCGCCTTCCAGGATCGTGGCAAGACCGGCTATCACGGTTATTGGGGCGTGGATTTCTATCGTCTCGACGAACATCTGCCGAGCCCCGGGCTCGATTTCGCCGGTCTCACCCAAGGGCTGAAGCGGCACGGCCTCAAGACCGTGCTCGACATCGTCGCCAACCACGGCTCGCCTTCGTTCACCATGCCGGCCGACCAGCCCAAGTACGGCGAGATTTACCGCGACGGCGTGCTGGTCGCCGATCACCAGAACCTGGCGCCGGAGCAACTCGACCCGGCGCGCAATCCGCTGCATCGGTTCTTTCATGCGCAGAAGGACCTGGTGCAGTTATCGAACCTCGACGACACCAATCCGCAGGTGCTCGACTACTTCGTCGGCGCTTACTCGCAATGGATCGACCAGGGCGCGGACGCCTTCCGCATCGATACCATCCGGCACATGCCGCATGCGTTCTGGAAAGCGTTCGCCGAACGCATCCGCGCCAAGCGTCCGGGCTTCTTCATGTTCGGCGAAGCCTTCGACTACAAGGCAGAGAATATCGCGCCCTTCACCTGGGCCGAGAACGGCGGCATCAGCGTGCTCGATTTTCCGCTCAAGGAAGGATTGGCCGAGGTGTTCGGGGTCAAGGAGGCGGGCTACGAGCGCTTATCCCCGCGCCTGTACCTGCGCGACGGCCCGTACGCGAACCCGTACGAGCTGATGACTTTCTACGACAACCACGACATGCCGCGCCTGAGCGCGAGCGACGAGGGCTTCATCGACGCGAACAACTGGTTGTTCACCGCGCGCGGCATCCCGGTGATCTATTACGGTTCCGAGATAGGCTTCGAACGCGCTCGCGCCGAGCATGCCGGCAACCGCAATTATTTCGGCCAGGAACGCATCGACGCCGCCAAGGCGCATCCCATCCATGCCGCGCTCAAGCGCATCGCCAAGGTTCGCGAGGCCTCGCCGGCCTTGCAACGCGGCCTGCAGCTGAATCTGCTGCTGCGGGGAGAGCGCGCCGCGTTTTATCGTGTCTACCAACACGCTGGGCAGGCGCAGATCGCCCTGGTGTTGCTCAACAAGAGCGAAGGGCCGAACACGTTCTGGATTAGCGATTACCTGCAGGCCGGGCGTTGGCGCGCGGCGCTCGGCGGCGGCACGGTCGAGGTCGGCGAGGACGGTGTGATCGAGGCGATCGTGCCGGGGCATGGGGTCGAGGTGTATCTGCTGGATGCGCCGGTGCGGCGGGCGGATTTGGCGGCGGCCTTGGATGAGGCGATGGCGCATGCGCGGCGGCGTTGAGCCGCGATCTATGGCGTGTCGTCTTTCCCTGTAGGAGCGGCGTGAGCCGCGACCACGGGACGCGGATAACTAAAGATGCCGACATCGCACATCGAAGCGATGTGCTGGCGCAGGGTAGGAGCGGCGCAAGCCGCGACCGCGCTGTAACGGGTTTGCGGCGTCTCGTTCAAGCAAGATCGGGATCAAACGCTAAAAGCTTCCGCCACTAAAGCGGCGGGTTACTTTCTTTTGTCTAAAGCAACAAAAGTCCGTCTGGATTCCCTTCGGTCAAAGGTAACCAAAGAAAAATGCTTTGTTTTGAATCAAGGGCCCGCACGAGCGTTGCCTCCGCAGGGATTTTTCATACGGGACATCCCTGTCCCGATGAAAAACGGCCCGCATCCCTGTGGGCCGCCCTCTGGGTCTTCTTTGGCCGTCGCGAGCGCGAGGCTGCGCACAGCAACAGCAAAATATTTACGCCAACGCCAACGCCAACGCCAACGCCAACGCCAACGCCAACGCCAATCACGACATTCCTGCCCGAAGGATTCCCCCCTTTGTAGAGGGGGGAAGGGGGATTTGCTTTTGCTCCGCCCCAACTACCGCCGCCCTCACTCCGCCCCGCACGACTTGCGTACCACCAGCGTCGTGGGCAGGCGGATGCTGTGCGCTTCTTCGTCGCGGACCAGTTTCATCAGGGTGTCGACCAGCAGTTCGCCGGCCTGTTTGGTGTCCTGGAAGATCGTGGTCAGCGGCGGGTGGGCGACGCGGGCCATGGGGATGTCGTCGAAGCCGATCACCGAGACGTCTTCGGGCACGCGCAGGCCGTGTTCGGTCAGGGCGCGCATGGCGCCGAGGGCGATCAGGTCGCTGGCGGCGAACACGGCATCGAAGGGCAGGCCGCGCGCAAGCAGTTCGCGCGCGGCGTCGTGGCCGGCGTCTTCGGAGCTTTCGGCGTCGACCTGCAAGGCGCGGTCGAGGGGCAGGCCGGCTTCGTCGAGGGCGCGCTCGCAACCGAGGAAACGATCGAGGAATTCCGGGTAATGACTGGAGGCGTCGCCGAGAAACGCGACCCGGCGCCGGCCCAGGCCGACCAGATGGGCGCCGGCCTGATGGCCGCCGCCGACGTTCTCGCAACCGATCGACAAGCCCGGTTGATCGGGCAGCACCGCGCCCCAGCGCACGAAGCGCGTGCCCTGTTCGACCAGTTTCTGCAGCTTGCCCTGGTAGGCGAGGTAGTCGCCGTAGCCGAGCAGGATCAGGCCGTCGGCCTTCATGCTGTCTTCGTAGTCGGCGGCCCAGTCGTCGGACAGTTGCTGGAACGAAATCAGCAGGTCCTGGCCGTGGCGCGCGCAGGCGCGGGTGATGGAACCGAGCATGGATAGGAAGAACGGGTTGATGTGCGACTCGTCCGGGGTCGGGTCCTCGAACAACAGCATCGCCAGGGTGCCCGAGCGCTGCCGGCGCAGGCTGGAGGCGTGGCGGTCGACCTTGTAGTTGAGCTCGCGCACCACCGCTTCCACGCGCTTGCGGGTGTCGGCGTTGACCAGCGGGCTGCCGCTGAGCACGCGCGACACCGTGGCCTGCGAAACGCCGGCGAGGTGGGCGATGTCGACCGAGGTCGCCTTGGACTTCTTGCGCATGGCGCTGAGTGTAGCTGTGAAGCCGGGGCTCGGGACTGAGCGCTCGCTTCTAGCCGGCAGCTAAGCTCTTGATTCCCGATTCCTGCCCCTAATCCTCCAGCCGCGGATCCATCCACCCGCGCAAGGCGTCGACGGCGGTATTGATCGCCACGATCAGCGCGCCGATCACCAACACCACGCCCAGGACCAGGGTGTAGTCGCGGTTGAGCGCGCCCTGGACGAAGTAGCGGCCCATGCCGGGAATGCCGAACACCTGTTCGACCACGGCCGAGCCGGTGACGACGTTGATCAGCGCCGGCGACAGCCAGGCCACCACCGGCAGCAGCGCCGGCTTCAGCGCATGCGCGAACAGCAGGCGCGTTTCCGACAGGCCGCGCGCGCGTGCCGCGCGCAGGTAGTCGGCCGACAGCACGTCGAGCATCGAAGCGCGGGTCAGGCGCGCGCAGTAGGCGATGTTGGGCAGGGCCAGGGCGATCACCGGCAGCACCACGTTGTCCCATTCGCCCCAGCCGCCGGCCGGCAGCCAATGCAGGGTCACGGCGAACAGCAGCACCAACAGCGGCGCGACCACGAACTTCGGGATCGCCAGGCCGAGCCCGGCCAGCAACATCAGGGCGCGGTCGGTCCAGCCGCTGGCACGCAGCGCCGCCCACACGCCCAGGCTCACCCCGAGCAGCAATGCCAGCAGCAGGGCCAGGCCGCCGTTGAGCGCCGACACCGGCAAGGCGTTGGCGATCAATTGATTGACGGTGTAGTCCGGGTATTGGAACGACGGCCCGAGGTCGCCGCGCGCCGCGTCGCCCAGCCAGGCCAGGTATTGCATCGGCAGCGACTGGTCGAGCCGGTACTGCGCATCGAGCGCGGCCTGCACTTCCGGCGGCGCGACTTTCTCGGCGTCGAACGGCCCGCCCGGGGCGGCGCGCAAAAGCACGAAGCACAGCGTCGCCAGCAGCCACAGGGTGATGACCGCTTCCAACACGCGCGAGCCGAGTCGGGCGATGACAGGATGACCGCTGCGGTTATCGGTGCCCATCAGACGGTCACGTCGAACAATCGGCCGACCAGGGACGCCGCGGCCATCGCCAACGCCCCCCAGAACGCCACGCGCGCGGCGCCGCGCAGGATCGGCGCGCCGCCGGCCCAGGCCGCGAGCCCGCCGGAGATCGACAGCGCCACCAGGGTGGTCGGGATCGCGACCGCTTCCAGGCGCCCCGCGGGCGCCGCCAGCACCGCGGCGATCGGCAAGGCGGCACCGACGACGAAGGCCAGGGCCGACGCGAGTGCGGCTTGCACCGGGCGGGCGCGCAAGGTCTCGGTGATGCCGAGCTCGTCGCGGGCGTGGCTGCCGAGCGCGTCGTGCGCGGTCAGCTGGCGCGCGACTTCCTGCGCCAACTCCGGGGTCAGCCCGCGCTGGACGTAGATATGGGCGAGTTCGGCCAGCTCGCTGTCCGGGTCTTCTCGCAGTTCGCGCCGCTCCACCGCGATGTCGGCGCGTTCGGTGTCGGCTTGCGAACGCACCGATACGTACTCGCCGGCGGCCATCGACATCGCCCCGGCGACGGTGCCGGCGATGCCGCTGGCGAGGATCGCCGCCGGCGACGCACCGCTGGCGGCCACGCCGACCACCAGTCCGGCGACCGAAACGATGCCGTCGTTGGCGCCGAGCACCGCCGCGCGCAGCCAGCCGACGCGTTCGGAGCGGTGGGTTTCGCGGTGCCGTCTGCGTGCTTCGGCTTGGGCGGAGGGAGAGCGTGGGGTCATGGCGTCAAGCTCAGCCAGCGGCTCGCGTGCCGGTCCAGCGCGTTCGACTCGAAGCCGCGCACGCGTCGCGACACCAGGTGCTTGGAGCTGTAGAAATACAACGGAATCGCCGCGTCGTCGTTGAGCAGGCGCTGCTCGGCGGCGCGCAGCCAGGCGTTGCGCGCGGTTTCCGACTTCGCCGCATCGGCCTTGGCCAGGCGCTCGCGATAGGCCGCGCTGTCGTAGCCCATCCAGTTCAAGGGGCCGTCGCTGCCGAACGCGGCCAGGAAGTTGCGCGCGTCGGCGAGGTCGCCGATCCAGCCGCCGCGGAACACCTGGGTGATGGTGCGTTGCTTGCGGTTCTGCACGAACACTTTCCATTCCTCGTTGCGCAGGCGCACCTGCACGCCGAGGGTTTGCCGCCACATCGCCGCGACCGCCAGGGCGAGGCGGCGGTGCGGCGTCGACGTGTTGTAGCGCAGCTCGATCACCAGCGGCTGGTCGCTGGAATAACCGGCGTGGCGGTACAGCGCGCGCGCATGCGCTTCGCGCTGCGCTTGCGGCCGCGTCGCCCAGGACGTGGTCGCGGGTGCGTAGCCGGCGATGCCGGGCGGCACGATGCCGTAGGCCGGGGTTTCGCCCAGGCCGGTGACGTAGCGGGTGAGCTTGTCGCGATCGATCGCCATCGACAGCGCGCGGCGCAGGGCCAGAGCGCGGTCGTCGCAGTGCTGGGTGGCGCAGGCGTCGCTGCGGAACGGCGGCCGGGTGACGTTGAGCCCGAGCCAAAACGCGCCGAGGTAAGGCGACAGGCGCAGTTGCGAGCCGAAGCGCGCGCGCAGCGAGGCCAGCGGCTGCGGCGGCACCACCTCGGTGATGTGCAGGTCGCCGGCGGCGAAGCGTTGCAGCTCGGCGGCGGCGTCCTCGGTGACCTGGAAGCGCACGCGTTCGATCGCGACCGCCGCGGCGTCGTGGAAGCGCGGGTTCTTCTCCAGCAGCAGATTCGCCTGCGGCGTCCACGCCGCGAGCCGGTAAGCGCCGTTGGACACCAGTTGCCCGGGCCGGGTGTGCTGGGCGCCATGCTGCTCCACGGCCGGCAGGTACACCGGAAACGCGATCGGCAGGGTCAGCAAGGCCGGCAACGAGGCGCTGCGGTTGAGCCGGAAGCGAACGCTGCGCGGGTCCGGCGCCGACACCCCGAGCCGTTCCGGCGGCAGCTTGCCGGCCTGCACGGCTTGGGCATTGTCGAGCGCATCGAACAATTCGCCGAACGGCGCCGCGGTGGCCGGCGCGAACGCGCGGCGGAAACTGGCGACGACCTGGCCGGCGTCGATCGGCTCGCCGTTGCTCCAGCGCAGGTTGTCGCGCAGGACGAAGGTCCAGCTGCGGCCATCGGCCGACACCGACCAGCGCTCGGCCATGCCCGGCACCAGGCGGCCGCGCGCGTCCTCGGTCACCAGGCCTTCGTACAAATCGCGCAGGACGTTGCCGCAGGCGACTTCCTGGCAACGGTGGGCGTCGAGCGTGCTCGGTTCGGGGCCGTTGCCGCGTTCCAGTTGCGATGGCGCCGCCTGCGCCAGCGCCGCCGGTGCCCACAGTGCTCCCCACAACAGTGCCCTCGACAGAAGGGACCCAACCACGCGCACCCCCGACAGGGGCATTCCTAGCAGATCGGCCAGCGACACGGCTGCACCATAGCGTTGCAAGGCGGGCGTTGTTCGGTGCAAGGCTGGGTCTACACTGCCGGGGTCTTGCGATTGTAGGCGACGTCCCGCATATCCAGACCGTGATTCAGACGATGTTGCAAGCGGCCGGCCTTCGTACAGCGAGGCGCCGGCCGTGGCCGCTGGACCGTTTCGCGACGGCCGGCGGCCCTCCGCGCCAGATGCGCGAGCAGGGCATCCCGCCTTGCAGCAGGTTTTACCAGCGAGGTGGATGTGTCCGGTCCCAGCCAAGTCAAAGATATTGAGATTCCCGATATCAAGGGCGGCGGTCGCGCCATGCTCGTCGAGTACCTGGCGTCGGGCGCGCGCCCGGACTCGGACTGGAAGATCGGCACCGAGCACGAGAAATTCGGCTTCCGCACCGACGACCTGCGCCCGCCGACCTTCGACGGCGAGCGGGGCATCGAGGCCTTGCTGAAGGGGCTGGTCCAGTTCGGCTGGACGCCGGTCGAAGAAAAGGGCCGGGTGATCGCCCTGACCCGCGACGAGGCCTCCGTCTCGCTGGAGCCGGCCGGCCAACTGGAACTGTCGGGCGCGCCGCTGGCGACCCTGCACGACACCTGCGTCGAAGCGGCGACCCATCTGCGCGAGGTGCGCACGGTGGCCGAACCGATGGGCCTGGGCTTCCTCGGCATGGGCTTCCAGCCCAAATGGCGCCGCGACGAGATGCCGTGGATGCCGAAGGGCCGCTACAAGATCATGCGCGAGTACATGCCCAAGGTCGGCTCGCTCGGCCTGGACATGATGACCCGCACCAGCACCGTGCAGGTCAACCTCGACGTGCGCGACGAGGCCGACATGGTGCGCAAGTTCCGGGTCTCCCTGGCCCTGCAGCCGATCGCGACCGCGCTGTTCGCCGACTCGCCGTTCACCGAGGGCAAACCGAACGGCTATCTGTCTTATCGCTCGCACATCTGGACCGACACCGACCGCGATCGCACCGGCCTGCTCGACTTCGTGTTCGAGGACGGTTTCGGTTACGAACGTTACGTCGACTACCTGCTCGACGTGCCGATGTACTTCGTCTACCGCGACGGCGAGTACATCGACGCCAGCGGCCAGTCGTTCCGCGATTACCTCGACGCCAAGCTGCCGGCCTATCCGAACCAGCGCCCGACCCTGAAGGATTGGGCCGACCACACCACCACCGCGTTCCCGGAAGTGCGTTTGAAGAAGTACCTGGAGATGCGCGGCGCCGACTCCGGCCCGTGGAACCGCATCTGCGCCTTGTCGGCGTTCTGGGTCGGCCTGTTGTACGACGCCGAAGCGCTCGATGCGGCCTGGGACCTCGTGCTCGATTTCACCCCGGCCGAGCGTCATGCCTTGCGCGACGGCGTGCCGCGGCATGGGTTCCAATTGCCGTTCCGCGACAGCAACGTACTCGAACTGTCGCGCCGGGCGCTGGAGATTTCCGCGCACGGGCTCAAGCGTCGCGCGCGCTTGAACGGTAACGGTGCCGACGAGTCGATCTACCTGGAACCGCTGATGGAATTCGTCGCGATGGGCAAGAGCCCGGCCGAGCGCAAGCTCGAGTTGTTCCATGGGGCGTGGGGTGGGAATGTGGATCCGGTGTTCAAGGAATTCGCGTACTGAGTCCGCTCGGCGGAGCGCACCCTCGGTCGCGGCGATATAGCCCCTGTAGGAGCGGCGTGAGCCGCGACCACGGAACGCGCAGAGGGTGCATCGCCTTCGTCGCTGATCGAAACCTCGAAGCTATCGCAGGGTAGGAGCGGCGTCCTACTGGATTTCCTTCGGTCACAAGCCGCGACCGCGCTATCTCGGTTTCGCGTCGTCATCGGCCGCAGCTTCGTTGGAGCTGTGCGTCGCCCAGCACTCGCGAAGGCAATCGAAGACCCGGAGGGCGGCCCGCAGGGATGCGGGCCGTTTTTCATCGGGACAGGGATGTCCCGTATGTAGAGCCCTGCGTCGGCACCGCTCGTGCGGGCCTGTGATTCAAAACAAAAGCAACTTCTTTGGTGACTTTTGACCGAAGGGAATCCAGACGGACTTTTGTTGCTTATGACAAAAGAAAGTAACCCGCCGCTTTAGTGGCGGAAGCTTTTGGCGTTTGATCCTGATCTTGCTTGATCGCTTCGAAGCGAGACCATCACAGTGCGGTCGCGGCTTGCGCCGCTCCTACTCTTTGAAGCGGCGACCACGACGCCCTGATCTCGCGTCGCTTCCGACTGGAGCCCAGGGTAGGAGCGACGCAAGTCGCGACCACGTCCTGGCGGCCTCCGGCGCAGCCTCAAGCAGGAGCAAAGCTTCCGTCCGCTAACGCGGCCGGGTTACTTTCTTTTGCTAATCCCAAAAGAAAGCTAACCAAAGAAAAGGGCTCTCCTTGCAAGGGCACAGGCCACGAGTGCGGCGCTGTCGCCGGGATTTTTCGATAAGACGTCCCTGTCTTATCGAAAAACGGCGCACGTCCTGTGCGCCGTCCTCCGGGTCTCCACTGGACCGGCAAAGCAGCAATGCAGAGCAAAATCACCGCAACCGCAACCGCAACCGCAACCGCAACCGCAACCGCAACCGCAACCGCAACCGCAACGGCAACGGTTGGTGGTTCGCGCCTGCTCTTGGGTAGGAGCGGCGCCAGCCGCGACCGCATCGCTTCAATCTCGCGCCACCCCTCACCCACGCCTCGCACGCGCTCCGCTGCGCAATGCCGCGACCGCTCCGATCACGATCAACGCCGCGCCCGCCAGCGTAGAGGGCCGTGCGGGGTGGGCGAACAACAGCCAATCCAGGGCGGCGCTGACCGGCACGGCGACGTACATCAGCAGGGCGAGGGTGGAGGCGTTGTCCATGCCGCGGTAGGCGAGGTCGCGCAGGGATTGGCTGCCCAGGCTGCACAGCGACATGCCGAGTAAGGCCAGTACCAGCACCGTCGTCGATTCGGTCGTGAACGGTTGCGAGGGCAGGCGGCCCAGGCCGAGGGCGGCCAGGGGCAGGCCGACCAGCGAGGCCTGCATATACAGCTTGAACTGGTTGCGGAATGGCGGCTGGTGCTGGGCGCTGCGGTAGAAGAGCACCTGCGAGGCGGCCATGGCGAAGCCGCCGAACAGCGAGATCAAGGCGGTGCTCTCCAAACCGCGCAACGCAGGCTGCAGGACCACCAGCACGCCGGCGAAACCGATCGCCAGGCCGCACAGCGCCGCCGGGTGCAGGCGTTCGCCCAGCCAGACGCGCGCGATCAGCGGGATGAACAAGGGCCCGGTGTTGTACAGCAGCACCGCGTGCAGCAGGTCGCCGCGCATCGCCGCGAGCACGAAGCAGCCTTGCGAGATCACCACGCACACCGCCCGCACCCAGCCCGGCCGGTCGGCGCCGGACCAGGCCGCGCGCCAGTCGTCCCGGCGCGCCAACGCGACCAGACACAGACCCGGGATCATGAAGCGCAGCCAGGTCACCAGCTCCGGCGGCAGGGCGCGGGTGTAGCGGCTGAGCAGGGCGAGCAGGGCCAGGCAGATCGAGGCGCTGGCCATGAGGCCGGCGCGCATTGCCAAGGGACGGGACGGTGCCGGCGCGGCGGCGAGCGGTAAGGGGGCTGCAGTCATGTGGTAAATCTAGACAGTCACTCGGTTCGCATAAATCGAGAAATCCAAGAGCAGCGGTAAGCAAATATGACCACTTCCGATCCGCCGTCGCGGCGCCTCCCGCCCCTGCGCGCCCTGCAGGCCTTCGCCGCCGTGGTCCGTTACGACGGCATGCGCCGCGCCGCCGAGCGCATGCACCTGAGCCATGCCGCCCTGAGCCAGCACGTGCAGCATCTGGAGGAAGCCTTCGGCCTGCGTCTGCTCGACCGCAGCGGTGGGCGGGCGCGGCCGACGCCGCTGGGGCGCGAATACGGCGAGGCCCTGATCGCCGGCTTCGAGCAGATCGAAGCGGCGACCGCGCGCCTGCGCATGCGCGGCGACGAGGGGCGGCGGTTGATCCTCGGTGCGCCGACCAGTCTTGGGGTAAGCCTGCTGTTGCCACGCATCGAAGAATTTCCCGCTTACGCCGGGCTGGACCTGCAATTGTTCTGTCCGGCGACGGCGCAGGATCTCGCGCAGGGGCGCATCCACGCCGCCTTGTTGCATCGCGAACCGCAGGCCGACGGTCTGCACGGCGAGCTGTTGTTCGAGCAGGCGATGCTGCCGGTCGCGGCGCCCGAACTGCACGCGCGGCTCGATCCCGAGCGCTGGTGGCAGGACCCGTTGCCCGGCGTGCGCCTGTTGCATGTCGTCAGCGACGGTTGGCGGCAGGATTGGCCGAGTTGGTTCGGCGAGGATCCCGCGACCTGGCCGCTGCCGCATCTGCGCCTGTCTTCGCCGATGCCGGCGCTGAGCGCGGTGCTGGCCGGGCAGGGCATCGCCCTGATGTATCCGCGTTTGATCGCCGAGCGCCTGGCCAGCGGCGAGCTGCTGCCTTTGCCGCTGCCGCAGCCCGCGCCGGTCAAGCGCGTCTATCTGGCCTGGTTGCCGGAAGCGCAGGGCAGCGCGCGCCTGGGGCATCTGCGCGATTGGCTGGCCGGTTTGTTGCGCGCCGATGACGACGGCGCAGGTGCGACGGTCTAATGCGTCGAAGCCGCGGCGAGCGCCAGCGGCCGAAGCACACTGACGGGGCGGCGCCCCTCTGGCGCGGCGGCCGCCGAATCACCACACTAGCGCCCGAATATCTCGCAAGGATCGCGTCATGCCGTATCTGGGGCTGGGGTTGCACGTCATCGTCGCGTTGTGTTTCGCCGTGCACGTGGTGCGCAGCGGGCAGGACCGTTACTGGTTGATGATCCTCTTCATGTTTCCGCTGCTCGGCAGCGTGGTCTATGGCTTGGCGATCTGGCTGCCGGAGCAGCGCCACAGCCAGCACGGCCGCGCCCTGGTCGGCAACGTGCGGCGCCTGCTCGATCCGGACCGCGAGTTGCGCGAAGCGCAGGACGCCTTCGAGACCGCGGCCACCACCGACAACCGCCTGCGTCTGGCCGATGCCTTGCTGAGCAAGCAGCGCCCGGCCGATGCGTTGCCGCTGTACCGCGCCTCGCTCAGCGGCATCCATCGCGACGATCCCGACATCCAGGTCAGGCTGGCGCAGGCCTTGCTCGAAAACGGCCAGGCTGCGCAAGCGCAGGCCGTGCTCGACGAACTGATCGCGCGCCGTCCCGACTTCCGATCGCCCGAGGGGCATTTGATCTATGCGCGCGCCATCGCCGCGCAGGGTGACCGCGCCAAGGCCAAGGACGAGTTCGAGACCCTGCTCGGTTACAGCAGCGGTTTCGAGCCGCACGTGCGCTATGCCGAAACACTGATCGCTTGGGGCGAACTCGGACGCGTGCGCGAGCTGTGCGTGCAGGCGCAGACGCGGGCGAAGCGCTTGCCGGCCTATGCGCGGCGCATGAACAAGCCGGCGTTGGACCGTCTCAAGGCGCTGGAGAAGCAGGCGTCGGCGCCGTGATGGGCGCGACGCCCGCTAATCGTTTCTTGTGAAATCGTTTCGTTTGTAATCGATGGCGGCGCTAGAACCGATACGCATATCGGTAGAACCGGCGCGCTGCGAAGTCTCGACGACGGTCTCGGTGGCGGCCGCGGATAAATGCTGCGTTCGGCCGGAATTCCCTGCCCGCAGCAGCTAAATCGGCGTCCGCCGCGACGCCCGGCGTGCTCGTGCGTACCTCGCCGCGGACGCTGGCCAGCGCGATACGCCCCAGCGAGCGGCAACGCAGTCGCCGCGCCGGTGTTGTAGCCTTGTCGGATGAATGTCCTCCTCGATACCAGCGACGAACCGTTGCGCGCCGTAGACTTCGCTTCCACCGACGCGCTGCTGCGCGACGACGTCAAAATGTTGGGCGCCCTGGTCGGCGAAATCCTTGCCGAGCAACGCGGGCCGGGCTTCCTCGACGAGGTCGAACGCCTGCGCCGCGCCGCGATTCGCCGGCGCGAAGCGCAGGCGCCGATCGGTGCGCTCGCCGACGCGCTCGCCGATACCGATATCGAGCAGGCCAGCGACCTGGTGCGTGCCTTCGCGACCTATTTCCAGGCGGTGAACCTGGCCGAACGCGTGCACCGCATTCGTCGCCGCCGCGACTACGAACGCAGCGGCGCCGGCGCGCAGCCGGGCGGTTTGCGCGACGCGCTCGGCGTGCTGTCGCGCCAGGGCGTCAGCGCCGAAGAAGTCGCCGCGCTGTTGCCGCGTTTGCGCATCGAACCGGTGTTCACCGCGCACCCCACCGAAGCGGTGCGGCGCGCCTTGCTCGAGAAAGAGCGCCAGATCGTCGGTTGTCTGGTCGACGATATCGACCGCGGCCGCACCCCGGCCGAACGCCGCGCCGACCGCGAGCGCATCCGCGTCGCCCTCACCGCGAGTTGGCAGACCGCCGAGGCGCCCGCGGCCAAGCCGAGCGTCGCCGATGAGTTCGAGCACGTCGGTTTTTATCTGTCCGACGTGCTGTATCGCGTGCTGCCGGTCTACTACGAAATGTTCGAGGAGGCGCTGCGCGAAACCTATGGCCCGTTCGCGCCGCTGCCCGATGTGCTCGGTTTCGGCACCTGGGTCGGCGGCGACATGGACGGCAACCCGAACGTCGGCGCCGACACCATTGCCGCGACGCTCTCCGGCCAGCGCGCGCTGGTGCTCAACGCTTACCGCCGCGAACTCGGCACCCTGGCCGAACTGCTGAGCCAATCGGTCACGCGCGTGCGCATCGACGATGCCGTGCTGGCCCGCGTCGAGGACTATCGTTACCAACTGCCGAAGGCAGCGCTGCTGCTCAAGCCGCGTCACGCCGACATGCCCTACCGCAACCTGCTCAGCCTGATGGCCGCGCGCCTGCAGGCCACGGTCGACGAGAGCGTGCACGGCTATCCGGATGCGGCGACCTTCCTGGCCGACATCGCCCTGATCGAACGCAGCCTGGCGAATAACCAGGGCGCGCACGCCGGTAGTTTCGCCGTGCGCCGCCTGCGCCGCCGCGCCGAATGCTTCGGCTTCCATCTCGCCAGCCTCGACCTGCGCCAGGATTCGGGCACCCACGATGCCGCGCTGGCGGCGCTGCTCGACCTGCCCGAGTGGGCGTCGCTGGATGTCGCCACGCGCGCCGCGCGTCTGCACACCTTGCTCGACGGCGATGCGCCGCCGGCACGGGCCGCGGCCGGCCCGGCCCAACCCACCCTCGACGTGTTCCGCGCTGTCGCCCGCCTGCGCCCGCGCTACGGCGAGCGCGCCTTCGGCCCCTACATCGTCAGCATGAGCCGCAGCGCCGCAGACGCCCTGGCGGTGCTGGCCCTGGCCAAGACAGCCGGCTGCGTCGATCGCGACGGCCGCGTGCCGCTCGACGTCGCGCCCCTGTTCGAAACCGTCGACGACCTCGACGCCGCCGCCGACACCTTGCGTGCCTTGTTCGCCGATCCGATGTACCGCTCGCATTTGCGCGCGCGCGGCAACCGCCAGGTGGTGATGCTCGGTTATTCCGACAGCGCCAAGGACGGCGGCATGGTCGCCTCGCGCTGGGCCCTGCACCGCACCCAAAGCGCCCTGACCACCTTGGCCGCCGACAGCGGCGTGCGCATCGCCTTCTTCCACGGCCGCGGCGGTTCGATCAGCCGCGGCGGCGGCAAGACCGAGCGCGCGGTGATCGCCGCGCCGCGCGGTTCGGTCGACGGTTATCTGCGCCTGACCGAACAGGGCGAGGTGATTCACCGCAAGTACGGCATCCGCGCGCTGGCCTTGCGCAACCTCGAACAGACCACCGGTGCGGTGCTGCGCGCGACCCTGCGCCCGCGTCCGCCGGAACCGCGCGGCGACGGTTGGCGTGCGATGGCCGCCGAACTGGCCGCCGACGCACGCGCCCACTACCGCGCGCTGGTCCACGAGGACGAGTTGTTCCCGGCCTACTTCCGCGCCGCCACGCCGATCGATGTGATCGAGCGGCTGCGCATCGGTTCGCGTCCGGCCAAGCGCGCCGGCATCGGCGACATCGGTTCGCTGCGCGCGATCCCGTGGGTGTTCGCCTGGTCGCAGAACCGCGCCGGGCTGACCGCCTGGTACGGCGTCGGCACCGCGCTCGAACAGGCCCTGGCGCGCCACGGCCGCGATGCCTTGAACGAGATGTCGCGCGACTGGATGTTCTTCGGCACCCTGATCGACGACCTCGAAATGGTACTGGCCAAATCCGACCCGGCGATCTTCGAGCGTTATTCGATGCTTGCCCAGGACCTGCCGGAAGGCGACCTGCATGCGCGCTTCCATCCCGGTATCGCCGAAGAATTCGAGCGCACCCGGCGCGCGGTGCTGGCGATCAAGGGCAGCGACGAGTTGCTGACCGGCGACCACCGCCTGCGCCAGTCGATCCGGCTGCGCAATCCCTATGTCGACCCGATCAGCCTGCTGCAGGTCGACCTGCTGGCGCGCTGGCGCGCCGCCGGCCGTCCCGACGATGCCTTGCAGCAGGCGCTGGTGGCGACGGTCAATGGCATTGCGGCGGGTGTGCAGAATACGGGTTGATTCGGGGTTCGGTTGTGCCGTCGTGCTTCCGGGGTAGGAGCGGCGTCCCACGGGTATTTCCTTCGGTCGCAAGCCGCGACCGCGCTGCTTCGGTCTCGCGCCGTTACCGTCCCTCCTGTAGGAGCGGCGTAAGCCGCGACCGCGGCCTCGCACCTACGACGCAGCTGTCGATTCGCAGTCGCGACTCACGTCGCTCCTACAAAAGCGGTGCGCCCAAGGGTAGGAGCGGCGCAAGCCGCGACCGTGTTGTGTCCTATTGCGGCGTCTGTGGCTGTAAGACGATGAAACACCTGCAAGAGCAACTGCAAAGCTTCCGTCCGCTAACGCGGCCGGGTTACTTTCTTTTGCTAAGCCCAAAAGTCCGTCTGGATTCCCTTTGGTCAAAGGTAACCAAAGAAAAGGG
>NZ_JBQEOE010000008.1:104594-118169 GCF_052045105.1 Lysobacter sp. 22409
GGGCTCTCCTTGCAAGGGCACAGGCCACGAGTGCGATGCTGTCGCCGGGATTTTTCGATAGGACATCCTTGTCCTATCGAGAAACGCCGCACGTCCTGTGCGGCGCCCTCCGGGTCTCCAGGTGTTCTCGCGAGTTCGTCGCTGCGCCAAGCTCTTTAGCAACAGCAACAGCAACAGCAACAGCAACAGCAACAGCGGTCGTTGAACTGCCGATACTGATTTTGCTGTTGCTGTGCGCAGTCTAGGCCTCGCGAAGGCTGAAGAAGACCCGGAGGGCGGCGTGCAAGGATGCGCGCCGTTTTTCATCGGGACAGGGATGTCCCGTATGAAAAATACCGGCGTCGGCATCGCTCGTGCGGGCCTGTGATTCAAAAGAAAAGCATTTTTCTTTGGTTAGCTTTCTTTTGTTGCTTATGACAAAAGAAAGTAACCCGCCGCTTTAGTGGCGGAAGCTTTTGGCGTTTGATCTTCTTCTTGAGCCGATCTTGCTTTAGCGCTGCGCGGCAAGACCATCGCAGCGCGGTCGCGACATACGCCGGCCCTACGGAGGACCTCGGTAGCGATGCGAGATCGAGGCATGGCGGTCGCGGCTCGCGCCGCTCCTACCCTGGGCGCGCTGCAGCCCTGGGCGACACCGCCCCGCAGCCCGACCAAATCGGCAATCCCAAATCCACCCGGTGCCTGATACTATCCCCCAGTATGGTAACCGGCCCGCCGTGGCCGCCGAGGTGCCGCATGCCGCATTCGCCCGCCGAGAAAAAACGCGTCCTGGCCCGGGTGCGCCGCATCAAGGGCCAGACCGAAGCCCTGGAGCGCGCGCTGGAGCAGGGCAGCGAGTGCGCGGCGGTGCTGCAGCAGATCGCGGCCATCCGCGGCGCCATCAACGGGCTGATGTCGGAAGTGCTGGAAAGCCATATCCGCGAAGAACTCGGCCAGGCCGCGTCGTCGCAGAAGAACCGCAGCGCGAGCATCGACGAAGTCGCCGCGTTGGTGCGCTCGTACCTTAAATAGAGACTCGATCGAACACCGCCGCGTCGCCCGCCCGCGACGCCGCACACCGCATCCCTCCCGCCACACGGGACGTCATTGGAGAACGCCATGAAAAGCCGCGCCGCCGTCGCCTTCGCCGCCGGACAACCCCTGCAGATCGTCGAGATCGACGTCGAGCCGCCGCGCGCCGGCGAAGTGCTGGTGCGCATCACCGCCACCGGCGTCTGCCACACCGATGCCTTCACTCTCAGCGGCGACGACCCGGAAGGCCTGTTCCCGGCCGTGCTCGGTCATGAAGGCGGCGGCGTGGTGGTCGAAGTCGGCGAGGGCGTCACTAGCGTCAAGCCGGGCGACCACGTGATCCCGCTGTATACGGCCGAATGCCGCAAGTGCAAGTTCTGCCTGTCGGGCAAGACCAACCTCTGCCAGGCGGTGCGCGCGACCCAGGGCAAGGGTGTGATGCCGGACGGCAGCAGCCGTTTCAGCTACAACGGCCAGCCGATCCATCACTACATGGGCTGCAGCACCTTCAGCGAATATACGGTGGTCGCCGAAGTCTCGCTCGCGGTGGTCAACCCCGAGGCGCCGTTGGAAAAGGTCTGCCTGCTCGGCTGCGGCGTCACCACCGGCATCGGCGCGGTCCATAACACCGCCAAGGTCCAGCCCGGCGACTCGGTCGCGGTGTTCGGCCTCGGCGGCATCGGCCTGGCGGTGATCCAGGGCGCGGTGCAGGCCAAGGCCGGGCGCATCATCGGCGTCGACACCAATCCGGGCAAGTTCGAACTGGCGAAGAAGATGGGCGCGACCGACTGCGTCAATCCGAAGGACTTCGATCGCCCGATCCAGGACGTGTTGGTCGAGATGACCGACGGCGGCGTGGATTTCAGCTTCGAGTGCATCGGCAACGTCAACGTCATGCGTTCGGCGCTGGAGTGCTGCCACAAGGGTTGGGGCGAATCGGTCATCATCGGCGTCGCCGGCGCCGGCCAGGAGATCAGCACGCGTCCGTTCCAACTGGTCACCGGGAGGGTTTGGCGCGGCTCGGCCTTCGGTGGGGTCAAGGGCCGCACCCAGTTGCCGGGCATGGTCGAGCAGGCGATGAAGGGCGAGATCGACCTCGACCCCTTCATCACCCACACCCTGCCGCTGGAACGCATCAACGAAGCCTTCGACCTGATGCACGAGGGCAAGTCGATCCGGACCGTGATTCACTACTGAGCGCGGCGATGAAGCACGTCCAGGTCGTCGACGGCGCCGATAACTGCGTCTACGACGTGTATGCGATCGACGACGAGGGTTTCCGGTGCTTGTTTCCCGACGGGCAGGACGTCGCTTTCATCGATGAAGTGCTGGCCAGAGGCGATCCGGACAGGCTGGATGCCGTATTCGAACGGCTCTGGAAACAGCGAGTGGCCAAGCACGAGATCATCGGCCTGCACGGCTTGCTGTTTTATGGGTTGGAGCACAAGAAGGCTTACTATCCCGACCGCACCGATGCCGGCGCGATCAATCCGAACGGATCGAGCTTGCGTTGAGGTTGGGATGCGGCGGTGAGGCAGCGGCCCTGACCCAACCCTCTCAGCTTTGCACTTCTTGCGGTCGCAGCAAGTGGGAGAGGGAGCTGGAAGCGAATCAGTGCGGACGCTTCCTGCTCCAGCATGCGGCGCAAGCGTAAGGCTGAGAAGGCGCCCCGCAGGGGCCAATGAAGGCCAACAAGACCACCGAGGACGCCATGGAAAAAATCGAATCGCACGCTTGTTTCGGCGGACGCCAGGAAGTCTGGAGCCACACCGCGACCACGCTGGGCTGCCCGATGCGCTTCGGCGTATACCTGCCGCCGCAGGCCGAGCACGAAGACTGCCCGGTGCTGTACTGGCTGTCGGGCCTGACCTGCACCGAGCAGAACTTCATCACCAAGGCCGGCGCGCAGCAGTACGCGGCCGAGCACGGGTTGATCCTGGTCGCGGCCGATACCAGCCCGCGCGGCGAGGGCGTGCCCGATGCCGAAGGCTACGACCTGGGCCAGGGCGCGGGGTTCTATCTCAATGCGACGCGGCCGAAGTGGGCGGCGAATTTCCGCATGTACGACTACGTCGTCGACGAGTTGCCGGCGCTGGTCGACGCGCATTTCCCGACCACCAGCGCTCGGGCGATCAGCGGCCACTCGATGGGCGGCCACGGCGCCTTGATGATCGCGCTGAAGAACCCCGGTCGCTATCGCAGTGTGTCGGCGTTCTCGCCGATCGCCGCGCCGTCGCATTCGCCCTGGGGCGAGAAGGCGTTCACTGCCTATCTCGGCGAAGACCGCGAAGCGTGGAAGGCCTGGGATGCGACGGCCTTGGTCGGCGGCGCGCGCGAAAAACTGCCGCTGCTGATCGATCAGGGCGGCGAAGACGAATTCCTGGCGCCGCAGCTCAAGCCCGAGCTACTGCGCGTGGCCTGCGAAGTCGCCAAGCACCCGCTCGAACTGCGCATCCGGCCCGGTTACGATCACAGCTATTACTTCATCGCCAGCTACATCGGCGAGCACATCGCGCATCACGCACGCGCCTTGCACGGCTGAGCCGGTCTCGCCGTTGCGAACCGCGACGGCGCCGGGAATACCGGTACCGCCGCGCTCAGGCGGCGGTGACGTCGCGCAATTCCCAGCCGCTGCCGGCGAGCAGGCGCAGGCGATGCTTGATGATCGCGCCGGACAGCCCCGTGGTGATGATCAACTCCACGTGCAGATCGCGCTGAGCGCCGCGCGCCGAGGCATTCGGATCGGTCGCGCCCAGCGTGGGGTCGACCTCGTCGGGCTCGGGCTGCTTCGCGCGCCAGCGCTCGAACAAGCCGTCGCTGCGCAGCGCGGTCTGCAATTGCTCGGCGAAGCCTTCCGCGCTGACCGCGGTGAACGACAGCGAGGCGTCGCTGCCGCGTGCGCGTTGCGCATCGGGAAGGCTGATGTAGTAACGGGTGGCCATCATGGCGTCTCGTGCGGGGATGCGGCTAGCCTAGGCCGGCGAACATTGTTGGTTTGTGAACACGCGGGGTTCAGTTAGTAAGCGGCAGTCCGTTCAGCGGGCCGCTACGCGGGCTCGTCGTCCGCCCCGGCCTTGCATGGGCGCATCGCGCTCGTCCGCATACTCGCTGCGTAGTGTCTCGATCAGCGAATAGACCCAGGGCCGCGTGGCCAGCAACAGGCCGACGCTGCGCCGCTTCGACGGCGGCAGGCTGAGGTCGAGCTCTGCGGCTTCCTTGAACTCCGCCTGCAGGCGTTCCAGCTTGCGCCGCAGCACCGCCAGCGAGGCCGCGCCCAGTTCGCGGATGTCCAAGGCCAGCAGAGCATCCGACGACTGGAATCCGTCGAGCAGGAACTCGCGGCTGGCCGCGCCCAGGTAGCGTGCGCGCACGGGACCGTCGTCGCGCCAGGAGAAATCGCGCGGCACGCGCAGGCGCACCTTGTCGCCGGGCAGCAATTCCGCCAACGCCAATCGGTCCAGGCGCGCCAGCAGGCGGGTGAGTTCCGGCGCGCTCAGGCCGAAGCCGGCGCGGATCGCATCGGTGCGCCAGCCCTGACAAAGCAAGTGGAACACGGTCATCAGTCGCGGCGACCGCGCCAGTTCGGCTTCCTGTTTCGGGCTCAGATGGCGGGTCTCGTCGCGCGCACCGCGCGCACGGCGTGCAAGCTCGAAGAAGTCCAGGTCGAGCACGGCGCAGATGCGCTCCAGCCGCTCCAGGTCGATGCGTCCGTTCGACAGCAGGCGTTTGACGGTGGGCTCCGACAGGCCCAGCGCGCGGGCCAGGTCGGCGTAGCGCCAGCCGCGTTCCTTGAGCACGGTCTTGAGCGCAGCGAGCAGGCGTTCGCGTTCGGCCATGGCGGGAAGGTGCGGGCAGTCGGGATGCCGGGGATCATAATCCGATACCTGATCCGGCGGGGTTGCGATTTTCGATACCGGCCGGCCAAGGTGGACCGGCCTCGTCAACGGTATCCGTCATGTCCGCCGCTATCGCACCGCTCTCCGCGCCGACCCTGCACCTCAACGACGTCCACTCCGGCCTCAACCGCACCGCCGTCGCCGGCCTGCTGCAGCCGCGCAGCCTGGAACAAGCCTGCGTGGCGGTGCGCGACTGCGCGCGCCTGGGCCGTTCGACCATCGCCGTGGGTGCGCGCCATGCCATGGGCGGCCAGCAGTTCCTGTCCGGCGGCTGGCTGCTGGACACTTCGGGACTGGACCGCATCGTCGATTTCGACGACGAGCGCGGTCTGCTCACGGTCGAAGCCGGCGTGCAGTGGCCGGCGCTGCTGGAATGGCTGGCGCGGCATCTGGGCAACAGCCGCGGCTGGACCATCCGCCAGAAGCAGACCGGCGCCGACGGCTTCAGCCTGGGCGGCGCGTTCGCATCGAATATCCACGGCCGCGGCCTGGCCTACGCTCCGTTCGTCGAAGACGTCGAGTCGATCGTGCTGATCGACCATCGCGGGGATGCGCGCATCGCCGACCGCGAGCGCAATGCCGAATGGTTCGCGCTCGCCGCCGGCGGCTATGGCCTGTTCGGTCTGGTCGCGCGGCTGACCCTGCGGCTGGTGCCGCGCACGGTGCTGCGGCGCGAGGTCGCACTGCTGCGGGTCGGCGAGTTGATGCCGCATCTGCAGGCGGCGATCGCCGAGGGTTGCAGCTACGGCGATTTCCAATTCGCTATCGACCCGAACAGCGACGACTTCCTCGATCTGGGTATCGCGTCCTGTTATCGGCCGCTCGCCGACGCCGCACCCGACGCCGCACCGCGTCATCTCGGCGGCGAAGATTTCGCCCGCTTGCTGTGCCTGGCGCATACCGAGCCGAGCCGTGCCTTCGCCGAATACGCGGGTTTCTACCTGGCCACCGACGGTCAGCGCTATGCCTCCGACAGTCAGCAGGCCGGCGTCTACCTGGACGGCTACCACGCGAGCGTCGACGCGGCACTGGGGCATTGCGGCTCGGAGATGATCACCGAGCTGTACGTGCCACGCGCGCGTCTGGCCGAATTCATGGCCGCGGCCGCCGATTGCCTGCGACGCCACCGCGCGCAGCCGATCTACGGCACCGTGCGGCTGGTGTGCGCGGAACGCAGCAGCATGCTGGCCTGGGCGCGCGAGGACTGGGCCTGCATCGTGTTCAATCTGCACGTGCGCCATGATCCGGCCGGACGCATCGCCGCCGCGGTCGCGTTCCGCGCCCTGATCGACGAGGCCCTGGCCTGCGGCGGCAGCTACTACCTGACCTACCATCGCCATGCCACGCGCGATCAGGTCGAGGCAGCCTATCCGCAGTTCCGCGAGTTCCTGCGGCGTAAGCGCGAGCTCGACCCGGACCGGCGTTGGGACAGCGACTGGTTCCGCCATCACGAAGCGCTGTTCGCGCGAGCCGGCGCATGAGCGGCCTGCCCATGAGCAACGTGTCCACCGCGATGCTGGTCGCCGCCGCCACCGTGCAGCACGGTTACGGCAGAGTCGAATCGACGCCGCAGGCGCAACTTGCCCGGGCCTGCCTGGAGCGCTGCGGTACCAGCGGCCGCGGCCTGTTGCGGCTCGTCGATGGCGCGCTGGGGCGCGCCTGCCTGAGCGCGCTGGAAACGCTGGCCCTGCCGGGCTTGCGCGGGCACTACGCCTGGCGCAAGCGGCGTATCGCGCACTGGGCCGACCGTGCTTGCGCGGACGGCGCGGCGCAGGCGGTGTTGCTCGGTAGCGGCTACGACGGCCTGGGTTGGCGCCTGGCGCAGCGGCACCCGATACTGCGAGTGTTCGAACTCGACCGCACCGATAGCGTAGCGATCAAACGCGAGGCGTTGCGCCAGTTGCAAGCGGACATGTCGCGTTTGCGGCTGCTGGGGACCGATCTGGAGCGCGACGATGCGCTGGGCACGCTCCTCGCCGATCCCGCTTTCGATCCCGATCGGCCGACCCTGTGCGTGGCCGAAGGCGTGCTGATGTATCTCTCGTCGGCGCGCGCGCAGCACCTGCTGCGCGGATTGGCGCAGGGTCTGCCGCATCCGATCCTGATCGCCACGGCGATGGAACCGTGGTGTGGCCGGCCGCGCTTCCGGCGCGAACGGCCGTGGGTGCGCGGTTGGTTGCAGCGGCGCGGCGAGCCGTTCCGCTGGGGCTGCGAGCGCGGCGCGATCGGCGCATGGCTCGGCGAGTGCGGCTGGATGCTGCGCACGTTGGTCGAACCGGGCGACCCGGAGGATCCCGATCCGAGTCCCGGCGAATGGCTGTTCCTGGCCCATTGCGCGGCGGCACCGCCGCGTTAATCCGACTAAGTGCGCGGGGCGGCAGGGCCGCCGCGCTGGTTCCGAAGTTCCGACTAAGAGTGCGCGGCGGCTCCGCCGCCGCGCTGGTCGCGCCTCAGTCTTCGTGCGCTGCGTGCGCCTCGTGCGGGCCATGTCCCTTCGGGCAATGGCAGACCGAGGTCGGGCCGAATTCGATGCCGAAGGTCTGGCCGTCGCGATGGCGCTGCCAGTAGAAGTTCGGCGCCTTCTCGCCCAGATTGCCGAGTTCGGCCATGTCGGCATCGACGTCGAACAAACGCCCGTCGACCATCACATAGCGGGTGTCGATGGTTGCGCGGATGTTCTCCAGCGGATTGCTGTTGAGCACCACCAGGTCGGCCTTCTTGCCGGCTTCGAGCGAACCGAGCTGCTTGGACAGGCCGAGATAGTCGGCGCCGTCGATGGTGGCCGCGCGCAAAGCCTCGAAGTTGCTGAAACCGCCCTGCGGCAGCATCCAGATTTCCCAGTTCGCCGACAGGCCCTGCAATTGGCCGTGGCCGCCGACCTGGATCTTGACGCCGGCGTCGCGCAGCTTCTTCACCGACTTGGCGACCTGCACATGCCAGTAATCCCAATCCGGCGCGGTCTCGCGACGGATCGAACGCGCGTCGAGGGTTTCGCGCGGGAAGAAGCGGTTGAGCTTCTTGTCTTCCCAGACGTTGTCGCGCGCATACCACCAGTACTCGCCGGACAGGCCGCCGTAGCTGACCACCAGGGTCGGGGTGTTGCGCACGTCGGTCTGCCGCCACAATTCGACCACGTCCTTGTACAGCGGCGCGACCGGGATGTTGTGCTCGATGCCGGTGACGCCGTCGAGGATCATCGGCATATTGTGGTTGAAGGTCGAACCGCCTTCCTCGACCACCAGCATGCCCAGCTCGCGCGCGGCCTGGTTGATCTGCTGGTGCTGTTCGCGGCGCGGCTGGTTGTAGCTCTTCACCGAAAACGCACCGTTGGCCTTCATCCGGCGCAGGTGGCTGCGGGCGTCGTCGATCGAGTTGATCACCGCCTTGAAGTCGCCGTCGGCGCCGTACAGGATCGTGCCGGTCGAGAACACGCGCGGGCCGACCATCTTGCCGGCCTTGAGCAGCTCGGCTTCGGAGAACACGAACTCGGTGGTCGCCGAGGGGTCGTGCATGGTGGTGATGCCGAAGGCGAGGTTGGTGTAGTAGGCCCAGTTCTGCTGCGGGACTACACCTTGGCCGAAATGCGCGGCGTGCGCGTGCACGTCGACATAGCCCGGCAGGATGGTCTTGCCGGTGGCGTCGATGACGCGCGCGCCGGCCGGCACCGCGACCGCGCCGCTGGCGCCGACCGCTTCGATCTTGTCGCCGCGCACCACCACGGTGGCGTCCTCGATCACTTCCTGCGCGGTCTCGGCGTTGCGCATCGTCACCACGCGAGCGTGGGTGAAAGCGACGGTGTCGCGCGCTGCGTACACCGGCAGGTCGAGGCCGACGCGCACGCCGGGTTCGTCGGCCGACGGTTTGGCCGGCGTCGCCGGCGCGCCCGGCAGGAAGGCGAAGGCCTGGTTGAGCGGGCGCGAGTAATAACGATCGCCGACCATCCAATGCAGCGACTTCGAGTCGGCGGCCCAGTGCAGGTAGCTGCCGACGTCGGCGCTGACCGGCGTGACCGGCATCGCCTTACTGTCCTTGCTCAGTTCGACCGAGCTGCCGGTGGTCATCAGCGGCGCGACATAGGCGTTGAACAGCTCGGTGAACGCCACCCACTTGCCGTCCGGGCTGATGCTGACCGAGTCGACGTACTTGAGGTTGTAGACCTCGCGCGGCTCCTCGCCGTGCAGGCCGACCGACATCAGCTTCTTCTTCAGGCCGCCGCCGGTGAGGTAATACACGCGGCTGCCGTCGGCGCTGAACTGCGGCGCTTCGCCGTTGTCGGCGATGCGGGTCGGCTTGCCGCCGTCGGCCGACATCACGTAGATGCCGCGATCGGCCGACCACAGGCTGCCGGTGAGACCGCCGCCGCCGGTCTTGGCGTAGACGATGCGCTTGCCGTCGGGCGAGAAGCGCGGGCCGTAGTAGAAGCCCTTGTCCTGGGTCAGGTGCTTGCCGCCGCCACCGCCGGCGCTGGCGACGTAGATCGCGCTGAGCGCTTCGTCGGACCAGGTCGTGTACAGCAGTTTGCTGCCGTCGGCGCTGAAGCTGGGCTGGTATTCGTAAAGGTTGTCGTTGCCGGTGAGGCGTTCGGGCTTGCCGTCGGGCAGGCGCTTGCGCCACAGATGGCCGACGGCGTGGAAGATCAGGGTCTTGCCGTCGGCGCTGGTGGCGACGTCGCGGATCATCTTCGGCGCGAAGCGGCCTTCGTCGAGTTTCTGTTCGAAACGCAACGGCTCGGCCACGGTTTGTTCGATCGACGCCTGGAACGGAATCGCCTCGGGCTTGCCGCTGGCGATGCCGACGCGCCACAGCTTGCCCTGCGCCCAGATCACCACCGACTTGGAGTCGGGAGTCCAGGAGAAATTCGCGTACGGCCCGAAGATCGCCCAGGCTTCCTGCATGTCGTGCGACAGCCCGTCCCAGACCGGGCGGGTTTCGCCGCTGGCCAGGTCGAGCACGTGCAGCACCGACTTGTCGCGGATGCGTTTGACGAAGGCCAGCGACTTGCCGTCCGGCGAGGGCTGCGGCCGCACCGCGCCGCCGGGCGTGCCGATCACGGTTTCGCTCTTGCCGGTTTCGCGGTCGAAGCGCTTGATCGCGTAGACGGTGTCGTGGACGTTCTTGTTGTACTGGAAGGCCGGGCCGGCGCTGACGTCTTCGGAGTAATAGACGTAGCGGCCATCCGGCGACAGCGCCGGTTCGCCGAGGTCCTGCTGGTCGTTCTTCTGCTTGGTCAGTTGCAGGCCGCCACCGCCGCCGGCGGCATGGTAGATCCACAACTCGCCGGCGCCGAGCGAACGCTCGCCGGTGAAATGCTTGCGTCCGACCAGGAACTGGCCGTCCGGCGTCCACGCCGGGTTGTTGAGCAGGCGGAAGTCTTCCTTGGTCACCGCGACGGCGTTGCTGCCGTCGGCCTTGATCCGCCACAGGTTGTTGCCGCCGCCGCGGTCGGAGGTGAAAGCGAGTTCGCGGCCGTCGGGCGACCAGCGCGGTTGCACGTCCCAGGCCGGGCCGCTGGTGATGCGCTTGGCCTGACCGCCGCCGATCGGCAGCCGGTACAGATCGCCGAGCAGCGAGAACACGATTTCGCGACCGTCGGGCGACACGTCCAGGTCTATCCAGGTGCCTTCGTCGGTGTCGAAGCGCACGGTCTTGGTCTGGCCGTGCGGCGCCGAGACGTCCCACTTCTTCTCGTCCTTGTCGCCGGGCTTGCCGACGCCCTTGGCGGTCTGCGCCGAAGCGCGCGCCGGATCGGTGCCGGCGGGTTTCAGCGCGTCCTGTTCCAACTGGGCGGCGGGCGCATCGCCTTGTTTCTCGCCCTGTTTCTTGTCCTGCGGTGCGGGTTGCGGCGGTGTCTGGGCATAGGCCGGGACGGCGAGCGCGCTGGCGAGCGCAAGGGCGAGCAGGCGGTGATTGGGCATCGAAGCGGTTACCTGGGGCTGACGATGGTTCGAGCCTAACCCGCACGCATGCCTCGACACCTGGGCTAAAAGTCGTGCTTGGTGGGGTATGGCGAGATGTCGCTGTCGCCATGCCGTGCGAGCAAAGCAAATCTCCCCCAACCCCTCTTTGCCAAAGAGGGGAGTGCTGGCGTCGGGTCGGGGAGGATGAACTTCTTTCGAGCTGCATCGCTGCGCAAGCAAGGGATGCTGGCGGCTAGCGGGGCCGAACTGCCGGCTCTCGAATGGAAGCCGTGGACCTCGTGTAACTGATGCTGCTTTCGAAGCAAGAGCGACGGCGGGCCGGTTCTAATGCGTCGACGAGGTGTCGTTGCTCCCGGCAAAGCTAATCCGCTCCCCTCTTTGGAAAAGAGGGGTTGGGGAGATTTGCTCTTGGCGCCGCCGCATCCGCATCGGCGCTCCAGCCGCGCCCGCTCAGCCCTTGAAGTCGGCCTGCTCGGCGGCGAAGCCGACCACCACCGCGCCCTTGCCGACGTTGACCATGCCGGTCAGGCTCATGACGCTTTCGAACAGCTCGACGTTGCTGTTGCGGCAGGCTTCGCGCAGGCGCTCGTAGCCGGGCAGGGCGTGCAGTTCGGCGAGTTCGCCGCCGTAGCTGACGCACACCGTCGGCGTCAGCAGCCCGGTCTGGGCCTTGTGCGCGGTGAACTCGAACAGCTTCTGCGCGGCGTTCTCGTAGCCCTTGATCTTGGCCACCGGGCCGGTCTCGCCGCGGTTGCAGTGCAGCACCGGCTTGATGTCGAGCGCGGTGCCGAGGGTGGCGCTGAGGAAGCTGACGCTGCGGTCGCCGCGCACGCGGGTGCGCGCGCGCAGGTAGTTGAGGTCGCGCGGGATCAGATAGCCGTGGGTGTGCAGGGCCAGATACTCCAGACGCGCGCGGATCTTCGGCGCGCCTTCGCCGGCAGCGCGCAGGCGCACCGCTTCGACCGCGGTGATGCCCTGGGCGGCGAACAGGTTGAGGGTGTCGATCACCCGCAACGCGAACGGCGTGTTGATGCCGGCCGCCGAACGCACCGGCTTGTAGTCGTTGAGGATCGCGAAGCTGGCCTGATTGGCGTTCTCGTAGACCGGGCTGCGGGTCTTGGTGATCGTCATGCAGAACACGTAGTCGTAATCGATCACGAGCTGGCTGACGAACAGGTCGCGCACCTGCTGCACGGTGAAGGGCGTGGTCTCGGCCTCGAAACCGCGCTCGGCAAGGTGCGTGTGCAGGAATTGCAGGGTGGCCTGTTCGTTGCGATGGTCGGCCAGTACCGCCTGGCCGATGCGCACGGTGATCGGCAACAGATGGATGTCGTGCCGTTCCAGATATTCCAACGGCAGATCGCAAGCGGAGTCGACGACGATTCCAATGCGCATGTTCCCCCCCGGGTAGGGCGCGTGGTGATCGGATAGGACCGCAGCATACCTTTTTGAGACATGAGTCACGCGTGAGCGCGCTCCGGGGCTTGCGTCGTTCAGGCGCGGCGACGTATCCCCACCGGCAGTTGCTTCAAACGCTGCATCTCCGGGTCGTCGAGCAATTCGGGATGTTGCAGTGCGTCAAGAGCGAAGTCGTGGGCATCGTTGCCCCAAAACAACTCATCTCCAATGCTCAACGTAGGGACACCGAAGACACCGGCCACCAAGGCGGCCTCGGTGTTGTCGCGCAGCGCCGCCTTGATTGCGTCGGCGCCGAGCGCTTCGGCCTCGACTCCGAGCGCATCGATCACCGGTGCCAGTGCTTCGACGCTGTCGCCGGCCTCGCCGCGCCGCCAGATCCAGTCGAAGATCGCATCGACCGCCTCGGGGGTGGAGCCGGCGACCAGGCACAACCGCAGTGCGGCGAGCGGGTTGAACGGATGCGCCGGCGGGAAGCGCAGGGCGATGCCTTCGCGCCGCGCCTGCCACAGCACGTGCCGGTAGGTGAACTCGCGTTTGCCGACGATTTCGGCCGGGCCCTTCTGGCCGCGCGCCTCGAGCACGGCGCCGAATGCGACCGGCACCAGCTCGATCGCGCGCTCGCGCACCATCGGCCTGAGCTTCTGCCACTGCAGGTAGGAGAACGGCGAGATGAAGTCGAAGTACCAGCGCAGCGTGGTCATGGTCGTCGGGTCTCTTATGGCCGGCGCTGTTACTTCCAGGCGCCGAGGATCAGGCCGTACAGGGCGAACTGGAGGATGTGGTAACCGGCGTCGATCATCCACAGCATCAGGCTGCGCTGGGCGAAGGCGTAGTTGATGCCGAAGCTCATCGAGACGAAGAACAGCCCGACCACGAAGCCGACCCCGAAACCGTCAGCGGCATTGGCGCCGGGCGGCAGGAACACCGCGAACATCAGCGCGGCGAGGAAGCTGCAGGCGATGGCGGTGGCGAACACCCGGCCGGGGTGGCCGGGCTTGGCATCGGGATCGACCCCGGCTTCGCGGCACCAGCGCTTCTTGAACAAGGGCCCGTACCAGAGCCCGCCGAGCAGGAAGGACGAGGCGGTCGCCGCGAGGATCGCCAGCCAGTTGAGTTGCAAGAGGGATGCGGTCATCGCGGTGTTCTCCGGGTGTTGGGGTGAATCGGCACCGACCGATTCCCGGTGCGCGATGTCGCGCGGCAGCTCGCCGCAGCGGGCTCGGGGAAGGGGCGGGACGGGCGGCGATCCTTCGTCGGCCGACGACAGGATACGCCTGGGTCATCGGAGGCGGTGGCATGGGCCATGCCCGCGGACCGCCCCCTTGTAGGAG
>NZ_JBQEOE010000008.1:118206-124864 GCF_052045105.1 Lysobacter sp. 22409
CCGGGCCGCTGCCTCAGCGCGCCGGCGCCGGATACGCGCGCGGCAGGCCGGTGTCGCCGTGCAGGTAACGGTCGCGCAGTTCGGTCTGGCGGCTGCGCATCTCGATCGCGCGGCCGTCCATCCACACTTGCAGGGCGACATGGGCGACATCGAGCGGATCGCCGCTCCACAGCACCAGGTCGGCGCGCTGGCCCGGAGCGATGGCACCGACCTGGCCGGCCACGCCGAAGGCTTCGGCCGGCACCCGGGTCAGGCCGGCCAGGCCGTCGGCCCAGGGCAGGCCCGCGGCGACGGCGTTGCCGGCGAGCTGGCGCACCTTGCGCGCGTTGTGCGAGGCGCCGCCTTCGCTGAAACCCACCGCCACGCCGGCCGCGCGCAGGCGCGCGGCGTTCTCCATGCTGGCGCCGACCTGGTCGAAATCGCTCGGCAGGTTGGACAGCGGATTGACGAACACCGGCACCTTGGCCGCGGCGAGCTGCGGCGCGAGCCGCCAGGCCTCGCCGCCGCCGGCGATGGCGATGCGCAACCGGTGCCGCGCCGACCAGCGCAGCAACTGGCGGATGTCGGCGGCACGGTCGACGCCGAACACGATGCGGCCGCCGCCGTCGAGGTATTTGAGCAGGGTCGAGCGACCGGCCGGGGTCAGCAGCGCGGCGTGGTGGCCGGGTGCGATGCGGCCGCGCGCCTCGTCGATCAACTGGTCGAGGATCATCCACTGCGCTGCGCGCGAGCTGCCGCTGAGGCCCAGGCCGTCTTTGCCAAGGCGCACGAACAACACACGCGGGCCGATCGGGTCGGGGCCGCCGTCGAGCCGTTCGACGCCGCCCTGGCCGGCGACGATCGAGCCGCCGGTGGCGGTGCCGACGCCGAGCAGGGTCCAGCCGATGCCTTCGATGCGCGCGACCGGGATCAACACCGAGTCGGGGTTGTAGGCCAGGGTTACGTCGAACTCCGGCCGCACCGTCATTTCCTTGGTGTCGGCGCCCAGCGCGACGGTCTGGTCGACCGTGGATTTTTCGCCGGAGACTTCTTCCAGGCCGATCTCGGTGATGCCGCCGAACAGGGTCGGGGTCAGCGGCCGGCCTTCGGCTTCGACGACCTGGGNCCGACAAGCCCTTGCCGACCGCGCGCACCACGCCGTTGCCGACCAGCACGTCGGCGTGTTCGAGCGAGCCTTGCGCGGTCGCGGTGTGCACGGTGGCGTTGCGGATCAGGACGTTCTGCGCCGCGGCGCCGAAACTCGCGCAAGCGCCGAGCAGGGCGAGCAGCAGCGCGCTGCGACGCAGCCCGCGGGTTGCAAGCTTCGCTGCAACGGCGCAGGACAAGGGTTCGATCCCGTGACGGTTCATCGCACGCCTCCGGTCTGCGTCGCTGGTTGCCCCAGCAGGAAGTCCGACTTCGGTTGCCGCGACGGGTCGGCGCGGTCGTAGACGCGCGCGCCGTCGACATAGACCTGCTCGGCCTTGGCGTAGACGCTGAAGGGGTTGCCGTTCCACACCACTACGTCGCCCATCTTGCCGGGCTCGAGGGTGCCGGTGCGTTCGAGGATGCCGAGCGCCTTGGCCGGGTTCTGGGTCAGCCAGCGGATCGCCCGTTCCGGCGCGATGTCGATGCCGGCCAGGCGCGCATGCGCGATCACCTTGGCCGCTTCCTGGTTGAGGCGCTGGATGCCTTCCTCGGAGTCCGAATGCACGATCGCGCAGCTGTTGGCGGGGCGGTCGACGATGGCGATGTTTTCCTGGATGCCGTCGAAGGCTTCCATCTTGAAGCCCCACCAGTCGGCCCACAGCGCGCCGCACACGCCTTCGGCGGCGAGGCGGTCGGCGATCTTGTAGGCCTCCACGCCGTGGTGGAAGGCGCTGACCTTGAAGCCGAACTCCTTGGCCAGGTCGAGCATGGTGGTCATCTCGTCGGCGCGGTAGCAATGGATGTGGACGAGGATGTCGCCCTTGATCGCGCCGGCCAGGGTGTCGAGCTTGAGGTCGCGCTTGCCGCCGGTGTCCTTCTCGCTGTCGGCGCCGTTGCCGTTGCCGGGCTTGGCGCTGCTCTGCCACCAGCGCTTCTTCTGCTGCGCGGCGGCCTTCGGCGCGCTCTTGCGCAGGTATTCGCTGGCGTCGATGAAGGCGGCGCGGTAACCGGCGACATTGCCCATGCGCGTACCCGGCGGCGTGTTGCGGCTGCCGTAGACGCGCTTGGGGTTCTCGCCGCAGGCCATCTTCAGGCCCCACGGCGCGGCCGGGAATTTCATCGCCTGGTAGCTGGTGGCCGGGACGTTCTTCAGCGTCACCCCGCGTCCGCCGATCAGGTTGGCCGAGCCGGGCAGGATCTGCAGCGAAGTGATGCCGCCGGCGAGCGCCGCGGCGAAGCCGGGGTCCTGCGGCCACACCGAATGCTCGGCCCAGACGTTCGGGGTGACCGGGCCGGTCATTTCATTGCCGTCGGCGTGCGCACCGACGCCGGGGCTCGGGTAGACGCCGAGGTGCGAGTGCACGTCGATGATGCCCGGGGTGATCCACTTGCCGCTCGCATCGACGCGGGTGGCGTCGCTCGGCGCCTCGAGGGCGCGGCCGACCGCGACCACCTTGCCGTCGCGCAGCAGCACGTCGGCGTCGTCGAGGCGCTGGCCGGCGCCGGTCAGCACGGTCGCGTGCTGCAGCAGTACCGGGCCGGCGGCGATCGCCTTGTAGGTGCTCGGATACGGGTCCTGGGTGAAACGTGAGGCAGACGCGGGCGTGGCGGCCTGCACGGCGCCGGCGAGCAGCGCCAGGCCACAGCCGGCCAGTAGCGGTCGAAACATGGATTCCCCCAAGACAGAGCGAGCGACGGACAACCTTGGAACCGTAACGGCCGCCCGAGCCCCTGCCAACCCTGACTATCGTCATGGGCGGTGCGACAATGGCCGGACAACAACAAGAACAGGCATAGACCATGAAAGAGAAAGAACAGATCGTCGAAAACTGGCTGCCGCGCTACACCGGCGTGCCCCTGGACCAATTCGGCGAGCACGTCCTGCTGACCAATTTCGGCGGCTACCTGCATACCTTCGCGCGCCTGACCGGCGCCGAAGTGGTCGGCCTGGACCGACCGATGCCGAGCGCGACCTTCGACGGCATCACCATGATCAACTTCGGCATGGGCAGCCCCAACGCCGCGACCATGATGGACCTGCTGTCGGCGATCATGCCCAAGGCGGTGTTGTTCCTCGGCAAGTGCGGGGGCCTCAAGCGCAAGAACCAGCTCGGCGACCTGGTGCTGCCGATCGCCGCGATCCGCGGCGAAGGCACCTCCAACGATTACCTGCTGCCGGAAGTGCCGGCCCTGCCGGCCTTCGCCCTGCAGCGCGCGGTTTCGACCACCATCCGCGACCTCGGCCACGACTACTGGACCGGCTCGGTGTACACCACCAACCGCCGCGTCTGGGAGCACGACGAAGCCTTCAAGGAGCGCCTGCGCCAGATGCGCTGCATGGCCATCGACATGGAGACCGCGACCGTGTTCGCCGCCGGCTTCGCCAACCGCATCCCCTGCGGCGCGCTGCTGCTGGTGTCGGACCAGCCGATGATCCCCGAAGGCGTCAAGACCGAAGCCTCCGACGCCAAGGTCAGCGCGAACTTCGTCGACACCCACATCAGCGTCGGCATCGAAGCGCTGAAGCTGATTCGCCGCCACGGCAAGTCGGTGCGGCATTTGCGCTTCGACGAGTGATCGCTACGGCACGCCGGCCTTTCCGTCTTTGAGCGCTTCGCGGTGTCGTGACAGTAGTCATTCATCTGCAAGCGCCAGCGTACGAAGCCCCTCTCCCGCTTGCGGGAGAGGGGTTGGGGTGAGGGCCGCGACAGCTCTGCGCGCGCGCCGTGCCCGCCATCGCAGATCCGTCGTGCGGCCCTGAACCGTTTATCGATGAACGAGCGGATAACCCTGTTTTTATAGGGGTTCTGCGACGCCAAGCACACGACATCGCACGGCCTGAGACCTCGCGCGCCGACACTGTATTCCACGGCCGGAGGACAGGTCATGGAACAGCTCATCTTCACCGTCATCGGCGCCTTGCTTACCTGGGCGTTCTACTTCATCCAACGTTTCGCCGAACGTCGCGGCACGGTCGACGCGATCGAGCGCGGCAAGCAACTGCTGGCGCTCAAGCAAGAGCTCGACGGCGCTCACACCAGTGTCGAGGAACTGCGCCGTTTCGAAAGCCGGCTGGTCGGCAAGGCCGAAACCGCCGCGCGCATCGCCGACAGCTATTTCAGCAAGGCCGCCGCGGTCGCGCGCGACAACGAGGACGCGCGGGTCAGCGAGGCCGACATGAGCCAGCAGGCGATCGCCGAGCTCAGCCGCGAGGAAGTGCGGTTGCAAGGCTTGGTTGCGCACCTGCGCAAGCAGCTCGACGGCGAAGGCCTGGCGGCGTTCGAAAGGGCGCACGAAGCCTGGCTGACTTTTCGCGAATGCCATGCGCGTTTCGTCTCGCAGTCGTACTCGGCCGGGCCGATCCGTCCGCTGATCCACGCGGTGACGATGGAAAGCATTACGGTCGCATGGATCAACGAGCTGGAAACGCAGTTGGGCGAGGATCAGGCCGCTTGATGCGGCCGGCGATGTTCGGCGATTCATGTCGATGCCGCCTGATCGCCGTCGCAGGGTCAGCGCGACAGCTTCGCATCTGGTTTGCTAGGGTTCGCCACCTGATCCTCAGCGAGAACCCGCATGTCCGTGACCGCGAAAGACGTCGTCGATTTCTGGCGCAATGCCGGCCCGAGCCGCTGGTTCGACCGTAACGAGAGCTTCGACCACCAGTGCCGCAGCGGCTTCCTCGATACGCACCACGCCGCCGCCAGGCGCGAGCACGACGATTGGGCCGAGCGCGACGCCGAATCCGCGCTGGCCCTCTTGATCCTGCTCGACCAGATTCCGCGCAACGTGTTCCGCGGCAGCGCGCATTCCTATGCGACCGATCCGCTCGCGCGGCACTACGCCCGGCGCGCGCTCGAACTCGGCCACGACCGCAGCATCGAGCCGGCGCTGCGCGCGTTCTTCTATCTGCCGTTCGAGCATTCCGAACAACTCGACGATCAACGCTGCTCGGTCGAATTGCACCGCGGCCTGCCGCCGAACCAGGACGGCAGCGACGCCGCGCAGTGGGCCGTGGCCCATCTCGAAATCATCGAGCGCTTCGGCCGCTTCCCGCACCGCAATGCCGCGCTCGGCCGCGAGAGCACGGCCGAGGAACAGGCCTATCTCGATGGCGGTGGGTTCAGGGGCTGAGCCGGGGGCGTGCACCCCGCGACCGCGATGAATCAATGTAGGAGCGACGTGAGTCGCGACCACGCCATCACCCCATGCTGCGCCGCGATCCGCGATCCGCGAGCCCGCGGTCGCGGCTCACGCCGCTCCTACAGAGGCAGCGGCGCCGCGCTTTGGGGTAGGAGCGACGCGAGTCGCGACCGCGCACCCACCCGAGCCTGCGCGGCGATCCGTCAGCCCGCGGTCGCGGCTTGCGCCGCTCCTACAGGGGCGGCGACGCGGCAGCCCGCCCCACAAAACAGAACGGCCGCGACGCAGGGCGCCGCGGCCGTTCGATTCGGGCTTGCCGATCGATCAGAACTGTCGCTCGATCAATACTTCGGAATCGAAGCGTCCAGGTCGGCCCAGGCGTCGATGCCGCCTTCGATGTTGTAGACCTCGCGGAAACCGAGCTGGCGGAAGTGCTCGGCGGCCTGGGCGCTGCGGCCGCCGTGGTGGCACAGGAACGCCAGCGGGGTGTCCTTGGGCAGGCCTTCGAGGGCATCGGTGCCGCCGTCGAAGGTGTCGAAGGCGATGCCGATGCGGGCGATCGCGCGTTCGTCGGCGGGGCGCACGTCGACCACGCGCAGCGAGCCTTCGCCGGCGCGCGCGAGCGCCTGCTCGGGCGCGATCGGCTTCACCGCCGGCGGCGCGTTGGGGTTGGTGATGACCAGGCCGCGGCCGCGTTCGTCGTCGGCCCAATCGATGCTCACGCCGTCAGCGCGGCGGGCGTTGATCCAGTCGGTCTGCACGCGCACGCCTTCGGCTTCGACCGCAATGGCGTTGGCATCGACCGGCGCCAACTGCAAACGCACGTTATGGCGCGCGTCGACTTCGAGCTGCACCGCGTAGTTGTCGCCGGCATTGGCCACCGCGTCGCGCAGCATCTGCGCCGCGGCCGGGGTGATCGTGAGCTTCGGCGGGCTGCGGTCCGGCGTCGGCAGGCCGAGCAGCTCGTGCAGTTCGCCGCTGCCGGCCATCTGCTCGATGATGTCGCTGCCGCCGACCAGTTGCGCGTCGACATACAGCTGCGGGATCGTCGGCCATTCGCCGTATTGCTTGATGCCCTCGCGGATCTCCGGGTCGGCCAGCACGTCGACATGGGCATAACCCTGCGGCAGCAGCGCGTTGAGCGCGCCGGAGGCCTTGGCCGAGAAGCCGCACTGCGGCGCGGTGGGGCCGCCCTTCATGAACAGAACGACGCGGTTGGACTGGAGCAGGGTTTCGATGCGCGAACGCAGGGCAGGGTCGAGGGACATGGAGGTCAGCCGGGCGGGAATAGGGGCAAGGTGGGGGCGGGCAGTCTACGTCGCAAGGTAGGATGCGGCATCCGCCGGCGTCTCGGGCTGCCGCGGAGCCCCTCCCGACCGTCGGAACC
>NZ_JBQEOE010000008.1:124914-145176 GCF_052045105.1 Lysobacter sp. 22409
CTACGTCGCAAGGTAGGATGCGGCATCCGCCGGCGTCTCGGGCTGCCGCGGAGCCCCTCCCGACCGTCGGAACCGCCCGCTGCGTATGAACGCCATCCTCGTCACCCACCGTCCTCCGCGCCGCCCGGGCGTTTGGTTGTGGCTGTTCCTCGGCTCGCAGCTGCTGATGGTCGCTTTGTGGGCGCGCTACGGATGGACCGTCGGCCTGCCGGCCCTGCTGCTGAGCCACGGGGCGATGGTCTGGGGCACCCTGTGGCCGCGCTCGCGTCTGTTCAGCCCGGTGCTGTCGCGGCTGCCGACCCGCGAACGCGTGATCTGGCTGACCATCGACGACGGCCCCTCCGACGACACCCTGGCCCTGCTCGACCTGCTCGACGAGCACCAGGCCAAGGCCACCTTCTTCGTGGTCGCGCAGCGCGCCGAACGACGCGCCGACTTGCTGCGCGAGATCGTCCGCCGCGGCCACGACCTGGGCAACCACAGCGCCAGCCATCCTTCGGCGCGGTTCTGGATGTTGGGGCCGGCGGCGATGGCCGCCGAGATCGGCGGCGCCCAGGCGCGCTTGCAGGCCTTGATCCCCGGCCTGCGCCTGCGCTGGTTCCGGGCCGTGGTCGGCATGGCCAATCCGTTCACCGCACAACCGTTGAGCGCGCACGGTTTGATCCGGGTGGCGTGGAGCGCGCGCGGCTTCGACGCGGTCGCGGCCGACCCGGCCACGGTGGTGGCGCGGATCGAAAAAGACTTGGCGCCGGGCGCGATCGTGTTGATGCACGAAGGCGCGGGTCACGGGCGCAATGTCGAGACCATGGCGGTGTTGTTGCGGCGTTTGCGCGAGCTGGATTACCGCTGCGTGGTGCCGTCGGTCGAATGAGGGCGGCGCAGGCCGATCGGCCTGCGCTCAGGTCGGCTGGTTCGCGGTCGCGACTCGCGTCGCTCCTACTCCAAAGCCGCGTTCCAAGGGTAGGAGCGGCGCAAGCCGCGACCGCGATCTATCGCGCTACCGCGCAAGCCTCACTCCGCACGCGCCGCCACGATCCGCCAGTTGTTGAACGGCGTGCGCCCGAACAGCGGCGTGAACTCGACTTCGAGCCCGGCCTCGCGCAAACGTGCTCGCAAGGCTTCGCCGTTGGGGTAATAACGCGGCATGGCATTCATCCAGCCCAGCGCGCGAGAGAACAGGTCGACCGCGAGGGTGATGCGCGCGCGGCCGGTGCCGTCGTCGAGGCCGGTGCGGATCACCAGGCGTGCGCCCGGGGTCAGCATCGCGATCATCGCGTCGATCGCCCGTGCCTGCGCCGGGTAGGGAATGAACTGCAACACGTCGAGCATCACCACGCTGCCGCGATGCTGGGGCACTTCGTGAGCGAGGTCGACGGTTTCGAATACGGCCTGATCCAGGCCGACCCGCGCCGCGGCGCGGGTGGCACGGCGGATCTTGGCCGCATCGCTGTCGACGCCGCGGTAGGGCAGGCGGATGCCGTCGGCGAGCAAGGTGTGGGCGAGCAGGCCGAGGCCGCAGCCCAAGTCCAGCAGCGGCGCGCGGGTGCCGCGCAAGGCCGCGCTGACGCCCGGATAGAGCGGATCGCTGCCGAGCTTGGCGCGGCTGTAGTAATAGTCCCAGCGATTGCCGAGCGGATGCTCGGGCAGATAGGCGCGCGCGATGCGGTCCGCCTGTCCGTGGGCCATGGCTTGTACCGCTTCGTTCATTGCTGGGTCCGGACTCCGTGCGCGGCCATGCCGCCGGCGGCAGTTTGGCATTCCAGGGGCGCCGGCGCTCGGCCATCGCCGCACAGCGTCGCAAAGCACATCGTGGGCGGCGAGGCGGCGCGCGCCGATACCGCGACTGCGCCGCGTTCAGCTCGTATGCGTTTGCAGCAGTCGTTGCGCCACCGGCAGGGCCAGCTCGGCCCACTGCGTATACATCGCCGCCGACGGATGCAGGCCGTCCTCGGCGACCATCGCCGCTTCGCTGCCGCGTGCGCGCGAGATCGGGGTGATGTCGACGAAGGCGACGCCGTGCCGCGTGCAGATCTCGCGCGCGGCCTGGTTGAAGACATCGAGCTCGGCGCCGATCGTCGCCGGGCCGCGCTGGTCGCTGGCGCCGAACGGGGTCGCGCCCCAGTCGGGGATCGACAACACCAGCACGCGATCGGCGCGGCCGTGGGCGTAGCGGATCGCGCGTTCGAGCAATTCGCGGAACTCGCCGGCGTACTGCGGCGCGCTGCGGCCGCGGTACTGGTTGTTGACGCCGATCAGCAGGCTGACGAAATCCCACTGTCCCAGCGGTTCGGCCAGGTCCAGCGCGAGCGCGAGCTCGTCGGTGGTCCAGCCGGTGGTCGCGATGATGCGCGGGTCGGCCAGGCCGATGCCGCGCTCGCGCAGTGCGTTCGCCATCTGCAGCGGCCAGCGCCCAGCCTCGGGCACGGCTTCGCCGATGGTGTAGCTGTCGCCGAGTGCGAGATAGGACAGCGCCATGCTTGCTTCAAGCCACCGCGGCGCGTTGGGCCTCGACCTGGGCGCCGCGTTCGGCGTAACGGTCGAGCACGCGTTCGATGCGCTGGAACACCTCGCGCACCTCGGCCGGCTGCGGCAGCAGGGTGACGCGGAAGTGGTTGCGATAGGGCACGTTGAAGCTCGAGCCCGGCACCACCAGCACGTCTTCGGTTTCGAGCAGTTCCAGCGCGAACTTGTGGTCGTCGAAGCCCTGCGCGGCGGCGCCGACCACGGCCGGGAACGCGTACAAGGCGCCGGCCGGGGCGACCAGTTCCAGATGCCGGCTCGCTTCGACCGACTCGATCACCGCGCGGCGCGCTTCGTACAGGCGCCCGCCCGGCTCGCACAGCGGGGTGATGGTGTCTTCGCCGTTGAGCGCGGCTTCGATCGCGAACTGGCCCGGCACGTTGGCGCACAGGCGCAGCGCGCCGAGCAGGTCCATGGCGTGGTGGAAGTCGCCGCTGGCGACCGGGTCGCCCGACAGCACCGCCCAGCCCACGCGCCAGCCGCAGGCGCGGTGCACCTTGGACAGGCCGCCGAAGCTCAGGCAGGGCAGGTCGCCGGCGATCGGCGCGACCGGGGTGAACTGGGCGCCGTCGTAGAGGATCGAGTCGTAGATCTCGTCGCACATCAGCAGCAGCTTATGGCGCGCGGCGATCGCGACGATGCGTTCGATCAGCTCGCGCGGATAGGCCGCGCCGGTCGGGTTATTCGGGTTGATCAGCACGATTGCGCGGGTGCGGCTGGAGATCAGTTGCTCGATCTCGTCCGGGTCGGGCAGGAAGCCGTTCTCGGGCTGGCAGCGGTAATACACCGGACGGCCGTCGTTGAGGATGGTCGCGGCCGACCACAGCGGGTAATCGGGCGAGGGCAGCAGCACTTCGTCGCCGGGATTGAGCAGGGCGCGCAGCGACAGGTCGATCAGCTCGCTGACGCCGTTGCCGACGAACACGCGCTCGGGCGAGGCGTTGGGCGTGCCGCGGCGCTTGTGGAACGCGGCGATGGCTTCGCGCGCGGCCGGCAGGCCCTGCTGATGGGTATAGGGATCGGTGTTGGCGATGTGGTCGGCGATCGCGCGCTGCAGGTGTTCGGGCGCGCGGAAGCCGAAGGCGCCGGGGTTGCCGATGTTGAGCTTGATCTGCTTGCGCCCCTGGGCCTCCAACTCACGGGCTCGCCGGGCCAGTTCACCGCGGATTTCGTAACGGACTTCGGACAGGCGTTCGCGGGTTTTCAGGGGCGGCAATGACATCGGGGCAGGGCTGGGTAGAAGGAGAGACCCCCAGACTAGCTGAATCGGTCCGGCGAATCAGCCGGGGGCGGCGATTCCGGGCGCCCGCGATCTGCGCCGGCGCGCACGGAATGGCCGGGCCGGCGGCCCCGATCCCGGCCGCCGCCGCGTTCGCCGCCGGTCCGGAGGCCTGCGCCGAGGCCGAAACCCGCGTCCGGCCTATGTAGAATCGCGCCATGACCCTCGTTGCCCGCGCCTTTGACTCCTGAACTCGCTGCCTTGCAGGCGATCGGCTGGCCGATCACGGCCGACGAGCCGTTGCCCGCCGACCCCGTCTGGCGCCAGGCGCTGCTCGACCACCCCCAGGCCCGCCCGGCGCGGGTGACCGAACAGCACCGCAGCGGCTACGTCGTGTCCGAAGGGCCCGACAGCGGCTACCGGGTCGAATCCCTGCCCGAATGGCAACGCCCGGCCAATTACAAAAAAGGCTCGGTCGCGCCCGAACAGCGTCCCGGGGTCGGCGATTGGCTGCTGATCGACGGCGACGGCAGCGGCGGCAAGGTCGTCGCCCTGCTGCCGCGCTATAGCGCGATCAAGCGCGGCGCCGCCGGCGAGCATTACAAGCAGCAGCTGATTGCAGCGAACATCGACACGGTATTCATCGTGTGCGGTCTCGACGGGGACTTCAATCCGCGCCGGATCGAGCGCTATCTGCTGCTGGTGCGCGGCGGCGCCGAACCGGTCGTGGTGCTGACCAAGGCCGACGAAGCCATCGCCGCCGACGAGAACGCGGTCGCCGACGCGATCGGCGCCTTGGCCGAACTGGCCGAGGGCGTGGCGATCCGCGCGGTCAACGCGCGCGACCGCGACGGCAGCGTCGCGGCGATGGCGCCGTGGCTGCAGCCGGGCCGCACCGTGGTGCTGGTGGGCTCCTCCGGCGCCGGCAAATCGACCCTGACCAACAGCCTGCTCGGCATCGAGCGCATGAAGACCGGTGCGGTGCGCGAAAGCGATGCGCGCGGCCGCCACACCACCACCCATCGCGCTCTGATCCCGTTGCCGTCGGGCGCCTGCCTGATCGACACCCCGGGCATGCGCGAACTCAAGCCGACCGGCGAGGAAGACGTCGCCGAAAACTTCAGCGATGTCGAAGCCCTGGCCGAGCAGTGCAAGTTCCGCGATTGCACGCACGACCGCGAGCCCGGCTGCGCGGTGCGCGCGGCGATCGAAGGCGGCCGGCTCGCTCCGCAGCGTTTCGCCAGCTACCTGAAACTGCGCGACGAAGTCGCCGGTGCGGCCAATAAGCTGGCCAACCGGCGCGCGCAGAAAGCCGATGTGAAAGCGGTCGGCAAGGCGCCCAACAAGCGGCCGGACGCCAAGCATGGGCGCCGCTGAGCGCCCGGGTTCGGTCGCAGGGCCGAGCGCAGACGGGATGTTTGCGCAGGACGAACAGCAAATCCCCCCTGCCCCCCTTTTGCAAAGGGGGGGACGGCACGGGCTCGTGGATGGTTGCGTCGTAATGGCCAGCCGCGAAAGCTCCAGGCAAGCGACTAACCTCGCCAGATGCCTCCCCCCTTTGCAAAAGGGGGGCAGGGGGGATTTGCTCCTGCTCTTGCCTCTGCTCTCCACCGCGAAACACCCCCAAGGCCTCGCCGCATGAGCCTGCTCAGCCCCAGCCTGCACAGCGAAATCCAGCACCACGCCGCGCTCGATGCGCGCATGGTGCGGGTGGCGCGCGGGATCAAGCTGCTGACCATGGCGAGCTGGCCGTCCGGCCTGGAAGTGCAGTTCCTCGACGACTATGCGCGCGGCGTCGCGCTGCTGCCGGTCATCGAGTACCCGAAGTACGACTTCAGCGAAGCGCGCCGCGAACTCGAAGCCGTCGCCGCCGAAGCCGACCCGGATCATCCGCTCGGCGAGTACCTGATCGAATCGGCGCATTCCTGGGGCATCGCCGCGCAGTTGCTGGAATCGCTGGGCTCGACCGCGGTCACCGCCTACTCGGTGCAGTTGTTCGGCAAGCCCGATGCGGCGCTGCCCGGGCAGGG
This sequence comes from Lysobacter sp. 22409, assembly GCF_052045105.1. Classification (NCBI taxonomy): domain Bacteria; kingdom Pseudomonadati; phylum Pseudomonadota; class Gammaproteobacteria; order Lysobacterales; family Lysobacteraceae; genus Lysobacter; species Lysobacter sp. 22409. The sequence continues at coordinate 130,684 of NZ_JBQEOE010000008.1, forward strand.
GCCGAGCACACGCGAGGCCGCCAACCATTTCATCTCGATCGCCAACGAGCTCGACCGCGAGCTGATGTCGCCGGCCGAAACGGTCGAGATCTCCGCGACCGCCCTGAGCCTGCAACTGCAGCGCGACCTCGACGACTACTTCGACGCCCGCGTGATCGAAGTCGTGCTCGACCCGGACCTGATCGCCAAGGCCGCGGCCGGCGCGACCCGCATCCGCTTGCGCAGCGGCGCGGCCTTCAGCGACTACGACCGCCATCAATTACTGCAGCACGAAGCCTTCGTGCATTCGCTGACCGCGCTCAACGGCCGCGAACAACCGGTGTTGCCGAGCCTGGCGCTGTCGTCGCCGCGCACCACCGCAACGCAAGAGGGCTTGGCGACCTTCGCCGAACAGATCACCGGCAGCATCGACATCGGCCGCATGAAGCGCCTGAGCCTGCGCATCGATGCGGTGGCGATGGCGCTCGACGGCGCCGACTTCATCCAGGTGTTCCGTTACTTCATCGACGCCGGCCAATCGCCGGCCGACAGCTTCGCCTCGGCTCAACGCGTGTTCCGCGGCGTGCCGACGAACGGCGGCTCCGCCTTCACCAAGGACGCGGTCTATCTGCGCGGCCTGGTCGGTGTGCACACCTTCTTCCGCTGGGCCTTGCGCCAGCAGAAGCTGCACCTGTGCCGCTGGTTATTCGCCGGCAAGATGACCCTCGGCGACGTGCAGCGCTTCGAGCCCTTGTTCGACAGCGGCGTGCTGGCGCCGCCGCGCTGGATGCCGCCGTGGATCACCCGGGCGAACGGCTTGGCCGGGATGCTGGCGTTCTCGCTGTTCGCCAACCGCATCCGCCTGGACCAGATGGCCGAAGGCGATTTCAGCGAAATCGGTTGATCGCCCTGCTTTAAGGGTGGGAGCGGCGCGAGTCGCGACCAACCGAAGTTACGTACGCGAAGGTCTCGTCCGAAGACCAGGCAATCGGCCGAAACGAGCACAAGCAGGTTGAGATGTCCGGACTCCGGATAAAGCGCTTGCGTACACCGCTGCGGTTGGTCGCGGCTCACGCCGCTCCTACCCAGGGCCTCAAGATAAAAACGACTTCCGGGCCGCGTGGGGGGAGGGGTAACGACGCGGCCGGAAGCCGGAAAACTCAGTTCATGTGCAAGCCGCCGTTGACCGCGTAATCCGCGCCGGTCACGAAAGCTGCGTCGTCCGACGCCAACCACGCGCACAGGCTGGCGACTTCGTCCGGCTTGCCCAGGCGGCGCACCGGCACCGATGCGGCGAGCCGGTCGAGCACGTCCGGCGGAAACGCACTGATGGCGGCGCTGGCCACATAGCCGGGCGACACCGTGTTGACGGTGACGCCGCGCGCGGCGAACTCCTGGGCCAGGGCGCGGGTGAAACCGTGCATCGCCGATTTGGCGGTGGCGTAGTTGACCTGGCCGATCTGGCCCTTCTGCGCGCTGACCGAGGCGATGTTGATGATCCGGCCCCAACCGCGCGCCGACATGCCATCGATGACCTGCTTGGTGATGTTGAACAGGCTGTGCAGGTTGCCGGCCATCACTGCGTTCCAGTCTTCGCGCGTCATCTGCCGGAACAGCACGTCGCGGGTGCCGCCGGCGTTGTTGACCAACACGTCGATCTCGCCGACCTCGGCCTTGACCTTGGCGAACGCGGCCACGGTCGAGTCCCAGTCGGCGGCATTGCCTTCGGAGGCGATGAAGTCGAAACCCAACTCGCGCTGTTCGCGCAGCCAGGCGGCCTTGCGCGGCGAATTGGGGCCGCAGCCGGCGACCACGGTGTGGCCGCCGTGGGCGAGCTTCTGGCAGATCGCGGTGCCGAGGCTGCCCATGCCGCTGGTGACGTAGGCGATGCGGAGTGTCATGGCGCGGTTCCTAGTGATGGACGAACGACGAAGTGGGGCTATGACTTTCTGTAGGAGCGGCGTAAGCCGCGAGCAACCGAAGCGATGGTCGAAAGCGTTCTGTTCGAAGCCAGGACAACCGACGCGACCGATCTAACAGATGGTTGCTCCAGGCTTCGGCCGCTCCGCTCGCGTACATGACTGGGGTGGTTGCGGCTCACGCCGCTCCTGCAAGGGCCGGATCAAGACGCCAGCGGATACAAGGCCAGCGCCAGCGAGGCGAACATCAGCACCAGCGAGATCAACACCGCCCATGTCAGAGTGAAGCGTTGGTGGTCGGCGAAATCGACGTTGGCCATGCCGACCAGCAGATAGGTCGACGGCACCAGCGGGCTCAGCAGATGCACCGGCTGGCCGGCGAGCGAGGCGCGGGCCATCTCGACGGGCGTGATGCCGTAGTGGCCGGCGGCTTCCGACAGGATCGGCAGCACGCCGAAGTAGAACGCGTCGTTAGACATGAAGAAAGTGAACGGCATGCTCGCGATCGCCGTGATCACCGCGAGGTACGGGCCCCAGGCATCGGGAATCACCGCCAGGAAGCTGCGCGACATCGCCTCGACCATGCCGGTGTTGGACAAAATGCCGGTGAAGATGCCGGCGGCGAAGATCAGCGACACCACCGCGAGTACGTTGCCGGCATGGTTGCCGATGCGGCGGCGTTGTTCGGCGAGGTCCGGGTAGTTGATTACCAGGGCGAAAGCGAAGCCGATCATGAACAACACCGGCAGCGGCAGCACGCCGAGCACCAGCGCGGTCATCAGCCCGAGCGTCAGCGCGGCGTTGATCCACAGCAGCTTCGGCCGCTTGGTGTCTTCGCTGTCGGCCAGGGTCGGCAGGTTGTCGCTGGCGGTGTCGAGGTCGGGGTTCCAGTCGGCGGCATGGCCGTCCAGAGTCACGATGCCGAGGCGCTTGCGCTCGCGCAGGCCCAGGTACCAGGCCAGCAGCAGAATGCCGACTAAAGACACCGCCATCGCCGGCACCAGCGGCACGAACACGTCGCTCGGGTCGACATGCAAGGCGGTCGCCGCGCGCGCGGTCGGGCCGCCCCACGGGGTCAGGTTCATCACCCCGCCGGCGAGGATGGTCACGCAGGTCAGGTTGAGCGTGTTCATGCGCAGGCGCTGGAACAACGGCAGCATCGCCGAGACGGTGATCATGTAGGTGGTCGAGCCGTCGCCGTCGAGCGAGATCAGCATCGCCAGCACCGCGGTGCCCACCACGATCTTGACCGGGTCGCCCTTGACCAGCTTGAGGATGCGCTTGACCACCGGGTCGAACAGGCCGGCGTCGATCATCACCCCGAAGTACAGGATCGCGAACATCAGCATCACGCCGGTCGGCGCGATCTTCTTGATGCCCTCGATCATCATCTCGCCGATGTCGTTCCTGAAGCCGCCGACCAGGGCGAACAGGATCGGGATCACGATCAGAGCCACCAGCGGCGACATCCGCTTGCTCATGATCAGATACATGAAAGTCAGGACCATGCCGAAGCCGAGCGCGGTCAACATGAGGGACTCCGTTGGGGCGAGAAGTGAGATGGGAGAAGTGAGGAGTGAGAGAGGGCGAAAGCGGAGTGTTTTTACTCACTCCTCACTCCTCGCTTCTCACTCCTGCTTTAGAAGTCGTACTGAAACCGCCCGGTCAACGCGCGGGTGCGGTCGAGCGTGCGATCGGCCAGACGGTCGCGGTTGCGGCTTTCGATCCAGTCGAGCATGAAGCGCAGGTTCGAGCGCAGATGCCAGTTGACCCCGACGCTCGCCTGTTCCATCGACACGTCGCTGAAGTTGCCGCGGCCAGCGAGGTGCTGCTTGCCGCGGATCGTGTCGTAGCGCAGCGCGACCTGCCAGGCGCCCGTGCTGTGCGCCGGTTTGACCCGGGCGAAGCGGCCGGTCTTGCTGTCGTAGGGCATCGATTCGCCGGTCAGGAACCAGCCGACCAGGCCATAGGCCGAACGGACCTGACCGCGCTGGCTGCCGTCGTCGAAGTTGGCGCCGCCGAGTTCGGACTGCAGGTATAACGGCCCGTGGGCGAGGCCGAACTCGAGCGAGTATTTGTCGACATCGGTGTCGAGCCCGCGATTGAAGTTGATCAAGGTCGCTCGGCTGTTGTCGGACAGATGCCCGGCCGGGCGCGGGGCGATACGCAACGCGTTGGCGCCGTCGCGGCCGGGATGGTCGTAGGCCTCGCGCGCCAGTGACAGCCCCAGGTGCAGGGTGCGTTGCTCGTCGTGCAGCGGCGTCCAGGTGCCGCGTGCGCCGACCGCTTGACCCTTGACCTGCCACACGTCGATGTTTTCCAGGCTATAGACGCTGCCGGCGACGGTGTAGTTCTCGCGCGCGGTGATCCAGGCGGCGCCGAGCCGGTACAGCGGCGCGACCGAGCTGGCGAACATGCTGCGCTCCATGAACACGCCGTAGTTCGAGCTGATGCGGTCGTCGAGGGTGAAGTGCTGCTTGAACTGGCCCAGGGTCAGCTTGCCGGCCTTGAAGTCGCGGGTGACGTAGACGTCCTTGGCTTCGATGCTGTCCTTGGAGAAATCGTCCTGCAGGCCGGCGAAGTCGCCTTCGATCTTGTAGCCCCAGCCGTAGAACTTGCCGGACACGTCGAGCCAGAGCCGACGCACCTCGGTGTCGTCGCCGTTGCGCAGGCCGCGCGCATCGTTGTCGAAATCGGCGAAGTCCCAATGCAGGCGGCCGCCGAGTTCGGCGGTGACCGGGCCGTCTTCGGCCAGGCATGGGGTAGCGAACAGGCACAGCGCGGCGCACGCGGCGGCGTGACGGAAAAGCACCATCGTAGGCATCTGGTTTCCCTATTTTTCTGCCGTTTTTCGACGACAGGCGCGTGTTCGTGCGCTTATAGTTGCTTCGGCCAGGACGGCCAGCCGCAACCCCTCGAGCGCAGGCTAGGCGGGCGAAGCTGTCATTGACCTGTCACTGGACCTGCCATTGGAGCTGTCCCGCCGAGATCGGCCCGGCGGGACCTGACTTCGGCAACTGCAAGGGCCCCCGTTCGATGCGCATTCTGTTAGTCGAGGACAACGCGGATCTCGCCGACGCCATCGTCAGGCGGATGCGTCGCGACGGCCACGCGGTGGACTGGCAGTCCGACGGCATCGCCGCGGCGAGTGTGCTTCGCTACCAGGCCTTCGACCTGATCGTGCTCGACATCGGCCTGCCGCGGCTCAACGGCCTCAGCCTGCTGGCCGGCTTGCGCGAACGCGGCGACACCACCCCGGTGTTGATGCTGACCGCACGCGACGGCATCGAAGACCGGGTCAAGGCGCTCGACGTCGGCGCCGACGACTACCTCGGCAAGCCCTTCGATTTCCGCGAATTCGAAGCGCGCTGCCGGGTGCTGCTGCGGCGCAATCAAGGCCGTGCCGCCGGCGTGATCCAGGTCGGCAGCTTGGCCTTCGACAGCGCCGCGCATCGGGTCACGCTCGACGGCGAGCCGATCGAAGTGCCGAACCGCGAGTTCCGCCTGCTCGAAATCCTGATCGGCAAGCTCGGCCAGGTGGTCAGCAAGGACGAGATCGGCAATGGCCTGTTCGGTTTCGACGACGAGGCCGGGCCGAACGCGATCGAGCTGTACGTCGGCCGCCTGCGCAAGCGTCTTGCCGCCGCGCCCTTGCGCATCCTCACCGTGCGCGGTGTCGGCTATATGCTCGAAGCGGCGGTGCCGGCCGCCGAGCAGACCGGGGCGGAGCCGCTCGATGCTTGAGTCCGCGCGCACGTCGCCGCCGCGGCACGGTTCGATCCGCCGCACCCTGCTGGTTTATCTGGGCGCCTTGTCGTTGATCGGCGCGGTGCTGTTGTTCGTCGCCGCGCGCAGCTACGGCCGCGCCGCCGCCGACCGTTCCTACGATCACCTGTTGATTGCGTCGGCCTTGTCGATCGCCGACAGCGTGGCCCTGGTCGACGGCCAGTGGCAGGTCGATCTGCCGTACGCCGCGCTCGACCTGTTGGCGATGGCGCCCGAAGACCGGGTGTTCTACCGCGTCGCCAGCCGCGAAGGCGCGACCATCACCGGCTACGACGACCTGCCGGTGCCGCCGTCGCCGCCGCGCGACGGCAAGCCGCGGCTGTTCGATGCGCTGTATCGCGGCGAACCCACGCGCTTCGTCGCGGTCTCGCGCTGGGTCGCCGGGCCGGCCACGCAGGGGCAGGCGATCGTCCAGGTCGGCCAGACCCGCATCGCCCGCGAAGCTCTGGCCGACGACGTGGTGCTGCGCGCCATCGTCGCCATCGTGGTGCTGTCGTTCGCGGCCTTGGCCTTAGTCTGGGTTGGTGTGCATCGCGCGTTGCGGCCCCTGCAGAAACTCGAACGCGACCTGTCGCTGCGCGAACCCTCCGACCTCAAGCCGGTCGCCGGCGAGGTGCCGCTGGAACTCGACCAACTGGTCGGCGCCTTGAACCGCTTCATGGCGCGGCTGTCGGCGAGCAACGAGACCCTGCGCGCGTTCATGGCCGACGCCGCGCACCAGATGCGCACGCCGCTGGCGGCCTTGCGCGCCCAGGCCCAGCTCGCCCTCGACGAGGACGACCCGGCCGAGCAGCGCCGTAGCCTGGTCACCATCGAACGCAACGCCAGCCACATGAGCCGTTTGCTCAACCAGTTGCTCAGCGATGCCAGCGCGATCCACCGCTCGCACCTGCAGCAGTTCGAGACCGTCGATCTGGCCGAGTTGCTGCATCAAGCGCTGTACGAATCGATCCCGCAGTCGGCCCCGCGCCCCGACGTGCGCTTGGCCGCGACCCAGGGCCCGGTGCTGGTGCGCGGCGATGCCCTGCTGCTGCGCGAGGCGATCAAAAACCTGATCGACAACGCGCTCAAGCACGGCCAGCCGCGGCCCGGCAGCGAAGGCGGGCCGCTGCAGATCGCCCTGACCGTGGCCGAAGGCGAGGGCGCCTCGACCGCGGTGTTGACCGTGGCCGACCACGGCCCCGGCATCGCCCCGGCCGACGCGCAGACCGTGTTCGAGCGCTTCGCCCGCGGCCACGATGCCGCCGCCGGCGGCGCCGGGCTCGGCCTGGCGATCGTCAAGCGCATCGTCGACAGCCACGGCGGCCGCATCGATCTGTCCAACCGCGTCGGCGGCGGGTTGGTGGTGACGTTGCGACTGCCGAGGAGCATGGTTTGAAAAACGAGTTCAGAAAAGTGAGAAACGAGAAGGTGCGCCCAGATTCGCGCTATGGCGCGGCGTTTTGCCTTTGCCTTTACTCGTTCCTCACTCTTCTCAACTCGTTCCTCGCTCCTGCCGAGGAGAGCGGTTTGAAAAACGAGTGCGGAAAAGTGAGGAGTGAGTGCAGAAAAGTGAGAAACGAGAAGAAGCGTTTCGGCGCTGTGCGCTGCTTTTGCCTTTACTCATTTCTCACTCTTCTCTACTCGTTCTTCGCTCCTGCCGAGGAGCATGGTTTGAAAAACGAGTACGGAAAATGAAAAACGAGTTCAGAAAAGTGAGAAATGAGAGGAAGCGCCATGCCTCGCGCTATAGCGCCGCGCTTTGCTTTTGCCTTTACCCGTTCCCCACTCTTCTCAACTCGTTCCTCGCTCCTGCCGAGGAGCGCGGTTTGAAAAACGAGTACGGAAAATGAGAAGCGAGTACGGAAAAGTGAGAAACGAGAAGAAGCGCCATGCCTCGCGCTATAGCGCCGCGCTTTGCCTTTGCCTTTACTCATTTCTCACTCTTCTCAACTCGTTCCCCGCTCCAGCCCACGCCGCGCCCGGCGACGTGCGCCTGTTCAAGGCGCCGCAGGCCCGCAGCGCGCAACTGCGCATCCACGGCTCGACCGACATCGAGAACTTCGCCGCGGTCATCGCCGATTATCAGCGCCTGCACCCGGGCACCGAGGTCGAGTATTCCGACCTCGTCGCCCAGGACATCTACACCCACCACCTCGCCGCCGGCCGAGGCCGCGTCGCCGACCTGCTGATCAGCAGCGGCATGGACCTGCAGACCAAGCTCGCCAACGATGGCCACGCGCTCGCTCACCGTTCGCCGGCCACGGTCGGCTTGCCGGCATGGTCGCACTGGCGCCACGAAGCCTTCGGCATCAGCTACGAACCCATCGTCATCGTCTACAACAAGCGCCTGCTGCCGGTGGCGCGCGTGCCGCATACGCGCCGGCAGCTGCTCGCGCTGCTGCGCGACCCGGCCGCGCCGCTGGTCGGCCGGGTCGGCACCTACGACGTGGCCCGCAGCAGCGTCGGCTATCTGCTGGCGACCCAGGACCATCAGCTCGGCAGCATGGCCGGCGCCCTGCAGGCCGCGCTCGGCGACAATCGCGTGCGGCTGGAAGAGCGCACCGGCGCCTTGCTCGACCGGGTGACCCGCGGCGAACTCGCCCTGGCCTATAACGTGCTCGGTTCCTACGCCCAGGCCCGCATCGACGCCGGCGCGCCGCTCGGCATCGTCCTGCCCGAGGACTACACCCTGGTCCTGCTGCGCACCGCGCTGATCCCGCGCACCGCGCCGAACGCCGCCGAGGCCGGGCGCTTCCTCGATTACCTGTTGTCGCCGCGCGGCCAGGCCATGCTGGCCCAGCAGGTCGGCCTGCAGCCGATCCGCGCCGCCGACGGCGCGCCGCTGTCGCCGCACGCGCGCGACGGCGCGCGGGTGCGCGCCCTGCGCCCTATCCCGTTGGGGCCGGGCCTGCTGGTGTATCTGGACGCGCTGAAGCGCCGCCAGTTCCTCGAGGCCTGGCGCAGCACGGTCCAGCCCGAGCGCAAGGCGGCCGCCGATGCGCCCTGATCCCCTGCGCTTCGGCCCGGTCCGCCCATACGCCGGCGTCGGTTCGGTGGCGCGGCCGATCGCCGCGGCCGGCCCGCGCCGGGTTCGGCAAAGCGCCCGCGCTGCGCTGCGGGTACAACTCCAAAGTACTAAGGCTTTCGCCACCGCGGTCGCGCGAATCCGCGTCGGCGATCCTTTAGACTGCAAGTCCACCTTTCCTCGCGCCCTTGCCACGGCAGCCATTCCCTGATGTCCGACAACGATCTGAAAACCGCTGCGCTCGACTACCACCGCCTCAGCCCGCCGGGCAAGATCAAGGTCACCGCGACCAAGCCGATGGTGACCCAGCGCGACCTCGCCCTGGCCTATTCGCCGGGCGTGGCCTACGCCTGCGAGGCCATCGTCGAAGATCCCAACGCCGCCAGCGAGCTCACCGCCCGCGGCAACCTGGTCGCGGTCATCAGCAACGGCACCGCCGTGCTCGGCCTGGGCGACATCGGCCCGCTGGCCGGCAAGCCGGTCATGGAAGGCAAGGGCGTGCTGTTCCAGAAGTTCGCCGGCATCGACGTGTTCGACATCGAAATCGACGAGCGCGACCCCGACAAGCTGGTCGACATCATCGCCTCGCTGGAACCGACCTTCGGCGGCATCAACCTCGAAGACATCAAGGCCCCGGAGTGCTTCATCGTCGAGCGCAAGCTGCGCGAGCGCATGAAGATCCCGGTGTTCCACGACGACCAGCACGGCACCGCGATCATCGTCGGCGCCGCGGTGTTCAACGCGCTGGAAGTGGTCGGCAAGAAGATCGAAGACGTCAAGCTCGCCACCAGCGGCGCCGGCGCGGCCGGCATCGCCTGCCTCGACATGCTGGTCGCCCTGGGCATGAAGCCGGAGAACATCCTCGCGGTCGACCGCGACGGCGTGCTCTACACCGGCCGTCCCAATCTCGACCCGGACAAGGCCCGCTACGCCCGCGACACCGACAAGCGCACCCTGGCCGACATCGTCGCCGGCGCCGACGTGTTCCTCGGCCTGTCGGCCGGCGGCGTGCTCAAGGCCGAGATGGTCGCGACCATGGCCGCCAAGCCGATCATCCTGGCGCTGGCCAATCCGTATCCGGAAATCCTGCCCGAAGACGCCAAGGCCGTGCGTCCGGACTGCATCATCGCGACCGGCCGTTCGGATTATCCGAATCAGGTCAACAACGCGCTGTGCTTCCCGTACATCTTCCGCGGCGCGCTCGACGTCGGCGCGACCGTCATCAACGAAGAAATGAAGCTGGCCTGCGTGCGCGCGATCGCCCAATTGGCGCGCATGGAATCGTCCGACCTCGGCAGCGCCTACGGCGGCGACGTGCCGACCTTCGGCGCCGAATACCTGATCCCGCGCCCGTTCGACCCGCGCCTGCTGGTCATGCTGGCCCCGGCCGTGGCCAAGGCGGCGATGGACTCCGGCGTCGCCGCGCGTCCGATCGTCGACATGGACGAGTACGAGGAACGGCTCAGCCAATACATCTACCGCACCGGCCTGCTGATGAAGCCGGTTTACGACCGCGCCCGCGCCGACCGTAAGCGCGTGGTCTACGCCGAAGGCGAGGAAGAGACCGTGTTGCGCGCGGTGCAGACGGTGATCGACGAAGAGCTGGCGTTGCCGATCCTGATCGGCCGCCCCGACGTCATCGAAACCCGCATCCAGCGCCTCGGCCTGCGCATGCGCGAAGGCGTGGATTTCGAGTTGACCAACATCAACGACGACCCGCGCTTCAACGATTACTGGCAGCAGTACCACGCCCTGACCGAGCGCCGCGGCGTCAGCCCGGCGGCGGCGAAGAACCTGCTGCGTTCGCGCCCCACCTTGATCGCTGCCCTCATGGTCGAGCGTGGAGAGGCTGATGCAATGATCTCTGGGTTGGTCGGCCGCTTCCACAAGAAGCTCGGCTACATGCGCAGCATCTTCGACTTCGACCCGGGCGTGTCGGGCACCTCGGCGATGACCGGCGTGATCAACGACCAGGGCGCTTGGTTCTTCCTCGACACCCACGTCCAGGTCGACCCGACCGCCGAGCAGATCGCCGAAGCGACCCTGCAGGCGACCTACCGCCTCAAGCTGTTCGGCATCGAGCCGAAGGTCGCGTTGCTGTCGCACTCCAACTACGGCAGCCACGACAACCCGTCGGCGGCGAAGATGCGCAAGGTCCGCCAGATCATCAAGCAGCGCCAGCCCAAGCTCGAGATGGACGGCGAAATGCAGGCCGACACGGCTTGGGACGACGCACTGCGCAAGCGCATTTTCCCGAACGCGACCCTGCACGGCCGCGCCAACCTGTTCGTGCTGCCGAACCTGGATGCCGCCAACATCACCTACAACATGGTGCGGGTGATGACCGACGGCGTGGCCATCGGCCCGATCCTGATGGGCCTGGACAAGCCGGCGCACATCCTGACCCCGGCCTCGACCCCGCGCCGCGTCGTCAACATGACCGCGATCGCTGCCGTCGACGCCCAGATCCGCGCCTCGCGCGAATCCGAGCGCAAGGGCCTCGGCGAAGTCGGCGGCACCTGAGCCGCTGATTCACGGCAATAGCCGGCTGCGTCGATGACGCAGCCGGCGTGGCGACATCGCGGTTTGCGTTGTCGTTGCGACGTCGCGGTCGCGACTCACGTCGCTCCTACAGGGGGAGCAACGCCGCGCCCGTCGCGCAACAAATTCCCCACGCATCCTCATGCCGTTCCCCCCTATGGAAAAGGGGAGCGGGGTGGATTTGCTTCAGCGCTCCGTTTGCGTCGCCGATTGATTTGTGCGGTCGCGGCGCGACAATGCATTCCCACGCATCACGGTTACATCCCTGCGTTCCTGTATCGTGCACCCAACCCGATTACACCGCAACAAAGCCCCTCTCCCGTGAACGGAAGAGGGGTGAGGGCCGAGCGCCGATCAACCGCATCAACCCAACTCCACCTCGCCCGGCAACCACTTCAACGCAAACTCCCGCAACAACTTCACCTTCGCCGACCGCCGCAAATCCGGATGCGTCGCGAACCACAAATCCGCGCGCACCTGCGGCAACGGCGCCGAAATCCGCCGCACACCCGGCGACGCATCGGCCAGATAACACGGCAACAGCGCCCGCCCCAATCCGGCCTCGCAGGCCGCCAACGCTGCCGGCAAGGTATTGACCCGCATCGCGATGCGTTCGGCCGGCACCCGATCGCTCAACCACTGCGCCGACGACAGATGCGCCAGGCTCTCATCGAGCGCGACCCAATCGCCCTGCGCCAGCGCCGTTTCGTCGAGCGTCGTCTTGCCACGGCCACCGCCACGCCCGCTGCCGCGCCCGGCCGCCTCATAGGCCGCGATCGAAATCGCCGCGACCTTGCGCGAGGACAAACCTTCCGGCGGCAACACGCTCGCCCGCAGCGCCACATCGGCATCCTGCTGCTGCAGGGTCAAGAACGCATTGGCCACGACCAGATCGCAGCGCAGCCCCGGTTGCTCAGCCCGAAACGCCGCGCACATGCGCGCCGCCACCGGCGCCAGGGTGTCCGGCAGAGTGATGCGAATGCGCCCCTCGGTACGCGCATCGCGCCCAGCGAGCTCGCGCTGCAAGCGCTCGGTCTCGGCGAGTACGCGCTGCGCGCTGGCGATGGTCAACTCGCCGGCATCGGTCGGCGTATAGCCGCGGCGGCTGCGCCGGAACAGCGCCGCGCCGACCCGCGCCTCGACTGCGGCCAGGCGCCGGAACGCACTCGAATGGTCCAGCGCCAAGGCCTTGGCCGCGCCGGTCAGGCTGCCGTGCGCGCCGATCGCGCGCACCAGTTCCAGGTCGTCCAGGCTCAATCGTTCGTGTCGCATGTGCAAGCAATCCTTGTCGGTTCGCCGTGTTGGCGCGGCGTCGGGGTGCGCGGAAAGTATCGGCTTCCCGACTGGAGTACGCCATGAAGCTCTACTACACCCCCAGCACCTGCTCGTTCGCCCCGCACATCGTCATCCGCGAACTCGGCCTCGACGCCGAACTGCGCCGCGTGCGCCTCGGCGCCGAACCCCTGGTCGTCGCCGAAGGCCGCGACTTCCGCGAACTCAACCCGCTCGGCTACGTGCCGCTGCTTGAGCTCGACGACGGCCGCGTGTTGACCGAAGGCGTGGCGATGCTGCTGCACCTGGCCGATCTGAAACCCGAAGCCGGCCTCGCCCCCGCGGCGGGCACGCCCGAGCGCGACGAACTGCACCGCTGGTTGAACTTCATCAGCTCGGAACTGCACAAGACCTTCAGCCCCTGGCTGTTCCACCCCGAATACGGCGAACAAGCCGCCAACGTCGCACGCGAACGCCTGGCCAAGCGCCTGGCCGTGGTCGAGCGCCACCTCGCCGACCGCGACTACCTGCTCGGCGACCGTTTCAGCGTCGCTGATGCCTACTTGTTCACCATCGCCGACTGGACCCGCCCGCTGAAGATCGCGCTCGACCCGTACCCCGCCTTGGCCGCCTACCTCGAGCGCGTGCGCGCCCGCGACAGCGTCGCCGAAGCCTTGCGTCGCGAGAAAGCGCCATGATCGCAGAAGCCATCAAACCCTCCATGGCCTGGACCATGCTCATCGCCGCCGGCCTGATCGACGTGGCCTGGGCGCTGACGATGAAGCTGTCGCAGGGCTACACCAAGCCCGGCTGGACCGCGGTCTCGATCGTGGCCCTGATCGCCTTCGTCTGGCTGCTCGGCCGTGCCCTGACCGCCTTGCCTGTCGGTAGCGCTTATGCCGTATGGACCGGCATCGGCGCCGCCGGCACCGTGCTGATCGGCTCGATCCTGTTCGGCGAATCCATCACCCCGTTGCGCCTGGGCGGCGTCGCCCTGATCGTCGCCGGCATCGTGGTGTTGCGTAGTGCGCCGGGGTAAGGCGCTTGGATGATCTATTGATGCTGAAGTTTGCGCAGTAGGCGAAGCATGGTGGTCGCGGCTCGCGCCGCTCCTACCCAAAAGCGACGCAGCNCCGCGACCGCGAACCCACAACCGCCGCGACCCGATGAGAAACCTGCATTCCTTCAGCTCACAACGGCTTCTAGGGTAGGAGCGGCGCCCCACAGGGATTTCCTTTGGTCACAAGCCGCGACCGCGAATCCGCAACGACCGCGACCCGATCAGAAAACCCGCGCCCAGCCACCGCAACCAGGTTCCGGCAAATCAAACGAACCTCAGAGACCGCCTTCCAGCCAGAGATCCCGAGATTCGGCGCCTGCACCGGCACCGGCCACCGATCCCCCGGCCCAAACCGCGCCCCAATGCGGATACTCCCGCACATCGCGCACCAACCCGGCCCGCACCGGATTCATCACCACATACCGCGCCGCGTCGATCAACGACTCTTCCCGCCGTAAGGCATGGTCGTGGTAAGCCTGCGCCCACACCGCATCCAATACCGGTTGCCCGTGCATCGCCGCGCGCACCCGTCGCGATGCGCAACACTTCAGCTGGCGAACCAGGGCCGGCAGCGAATCCCGCGGCCCCAGCTCGACCAGCCCATGCCAGTGGTCCGGCATCAACACCCAGGCCAACAGCTCCGAGCGCTCCCACGAACGCCGATCCAGCAACGCCGCGATCGCGCACCGCGCCAGCTCGGCGTCGGCGAACAAAGCACGCCGCTGCGCGGTCGTGAACGTGACCAGATAGACGTGATGCGCTTCCGACACCCGGCCCCGCCGCAGCGCGGCGTGACCGGGGGCTTTCGGAAGCGATTGATCGAGCATGCGGTTAGGTTCGCCCCGCGCCGCAAGCGGGCCCATCGGGAAACGAACACGCCGCGTGTCGGGTTTCGTCCCGCCCCCGTGTCGCGGCCCGCGCCGTAAAGG